>JBDTJK010000469.1:0-4539 GCA_039935875.1 Casimicrobiaceae bacterium | reverse complement strand
CGCTGCGCATCGCCGAATGGCGCACGCGCGTGAACGCGCATCCGGTGACGGTGCAGGTGGCGAGCACCACGCTGCGCCGCCGCGCGCTGGTCGAGGAGATCGTCGTCGACGTGATCCTGCCGCAACTGCTGCTGATCGCCCTCGCCGGCGTGCTGGTGTGGTTCGGCGTTGCACGCGGACTCGCACCGCTGCGCGCACTGCAGCAGGCGCTGGCGATGCGTTCGCACCGCGACCTGAGCCCGGTCGCGGCGCCCAATGTTCCGGGCGAGATCGAACCGTTGCTGGTGTCGGTCAACGACCTGATGGCACGCCTCGACGCGGTGCTGCAGCAGCAGAACCGCTTCATCGCCGATGCCGCGCACCAGCTGCGCACACCGGTCGCCGGGCAGAAGGCGCACATCGAGATCGCGATGCGCGAGGAGGACCCGGTGCGCCTGCGCCAGGCACTGGCGCAGCTCTACATCGGCGTCGAGCGGATGTCGCGGCTGGTGGCGCAACTGCTGTCGCTGGCACGCAACGAGCCGAACACGGTGAAGTCGCTGGTGCTGGAGCCGGTCGACTTGGCAAGGCTCGCGTTCGACGCGACGATGGAATGGGTGCCGCAGGCGTATCGACGCAACATCGACCTGGGCTTCGACGGCCAGCGCGAGCATGTCGTCGTGCAGGGGGATGCCTCGCGCCTGACGGAGCTGATCAACAACCTGCTCGACAACGCGATTCGCTACAGCTGCGACGGTGGACGGGTGACGGTAAGCGTGGCCGCTTCGCCGACGCCGCGGGTCGCCGTCAGCGATGACGGCCCGACGATTCCCGTCCCAGATCGCGAGCGCGTGTTCGAGCGCTTCCACCGGCTGCTCGGTTCCCCCGCCGACGGCAGCGGACTGGGCCTCGCGATCGTTCGCGAGATCGCCACGCTGCACGCCGCGACGATCGTGCTGGACGACGACGTCGACGGTGTCGGCAACACCTTCGCCGTGTCGTTTCCAGCGTCCGGACCGACACCGTCGTAAGCTTGGCGTAAGGCGCGCGACAGGCTTGAGTAAGCCCACGGCACTAGGCTGGTTCCTTCCGAGCAAGCTGTGGAGGTGTTCCGGTGCTGGCCCTGCTGTCCAATCCCGATACGTGGACCGCGCTCGTCAAGATCGCGGTCATCAACGTCGTGCTCTCCGGCGACAACGCGGTGGTCATCGCGCTGGCCTGCCGCTCGCTGGCGCCCCGGCAGCAGCGCAATGCGTTCATCGTCGGCACCGCCGGCATCGTCGTGCTGATGACCGCGCTGACCTCGTGCGCGGCATTTCTGATGACGCTGCCGTGGATCCAGCTCGCCGGCAGCGCGCTGTTGCTGTGGATCGGCATCAAGCTGCTGCTGCCCGAAGACGAGCAAGGCACCGTCAGCGACACCAGCAATTTCTGGACCGCCGTGAAGACAATCATCATCGCCGATATGGTGATGAGCATCGACAACGTGCTGGGGATGGCGGGCGCGGCCCAGGGCCACTACGGAATGCTGTTCGTGGGCTTGCTTATCACGATGCCGCTGATCCTGTTCGGCAGCGCGCTGCTGATGAAGGTGATGGAACGTTTCCCGGTCGTCGTTACGATTGGCGCCGCGCTGCTCGGTTATGTGGCGGGCGACATGGCGGTGGGCGATCTTGCCGTGCACGGATGGGTCGAAGCGCATGCGCCGACGCTCGAATGGATTGCGCCGCTGGTGGGCGCTGTCATCGTCGTGGGTGCCGGGCGCGTGCTGGCGCGGCAGAAACTGCGCGGCAGGGCGCTGCGCGAAGGCGCCGCGGCACCTGCAGGATTTCACGTCGGTCCAGCCTGATTCATCGCCTCGGAGACATTGTTGAAATCCATCCTCGTACCGATCGAATCCGCGGCTGAATCGGCGCGCGCCGCGCAACGCGCAATCAGCCTTTACCACACGTCACCCGGCGAGTTGCACCTGCTCAACGTGCAGCGCCCGTTGCCGCGCCACGTTTCGCGCTTCTTTCCGCGCGATGACCTGCGCGCGTTCCACCACGATGCCGGCATGGCCGTGCTCGCGCCCGCGATCCGCGCGCTTGACGCCGCCGGCATTGCGCATTCCGAGCATGTGGTCGTCGGGCATGCGGCACAGAAGATCGTCGAGTTCGCCGCGCAGCACGGCTGTGGCGATATCGTCCTCGACGCCCCGCGCAGCGGCTTGCGTGCGGTACTCTGTGCGGGATCGATCGCGAGCCAGGTCCGGCACCTGCTGCGTGCCGGCACGGACGGTCCCTCGCCCGAACCGCACTAGCAATCCTCGCCTGCTGCGTTTCGATCGCGCGCGCCGGTGGCGCGGGCGGCGTGATTCCGCAGCGGGAGCATCGGCAATGGACTACCCGTCGTTCGCAGCAAAGGTCGTGCTGGTCGCCGGCGGCACCGGCGGGCTGGGTGCCGCGATCAGTCGCGCGTTCGCCGCTGCTGGCGCACGCGTGGTCGTTACCTGGCGGCATGCCAGCGAATTCTCGGCGTTGCGCGAAGCCGCGGGCGGCGATGCCGAACGCCTCGAAGGTCAAGTCGCTGATGTCACCGATGAAGCGGCTGCCGTCTCGCTGGTAGCCGGCATTCGAGCGCGGCATGCGCGCCTCGATGTCGTTGTCAATGCGGTCGGCGGTTACGCGGGCGGCGCAGCGCTGTGGGACGCGCAGGCGGCGGTGCTGTCCCGGATGCTGTCGCTGAACCTGTACGCGGCGCATTCGCTCGCTCGCGCGTCCATTCCGCCGATGCGCGAGGCCGCTGCCGGTGCGTTCATCAACATCGCCGCCAAGTCAGGCATCGACCATCCCGCGGGCGCAGGCGCCTATGCGGCCTCGAAGGCTGCGGCGATCGCGCTGATGGACTCGCTCGCCGCAGACCTCACCGGCAGCGGCGTGCGCGTGAATTCGGTGCTCCCGAGCATCATCGACACCGCGGCCAATCGCCGCGCAATGCCGAATGCCGACTACGCGAAATGGCCGAAGCCCGACGACATCGCCCGCGTGGTCGTATTCCTGGCCAGCGACGACGCGCGCGTCATCCACGGCGCGTCGATTCCCGTCTACGGCAACGGCTGAGGCAGCGCGTGATCGCGGAACATGCGCGGGTCGTCGACAGCATCGACCACGGCGACGCCGATGCCGCTGCGGCGCTTGGCGAGCGGCGAGTCACGCTGACGCCGGCGTGTCGTCGGGTGCGTGCGGTATGTTGTGCGACACTGCATCGAGCTTGTCGCCCAGCAGGCGGCGCACGACGACGTAGAACACCGGGATCAGCAGCAGCCCGAGGAACGTCGCGAACAGCATGCCACCGACGACACCCGTGCCTATCGCGTGGCGCGCGTTGGCGCCTGCGCCGGTCGAGATCGCCAGCGGCAGCACGCCAAGGATGAACGCGATCGACGTCATCAGGATCGGCCGCAGCCGCAGCCGCGCGGCCTCGATCACGCCCTCGCGCAACGTCCTGCCCTGCTGCTGCTGCGCGACGGCGAATTCGACGATCAGGATCGCGTTCTTCGCCGCAAGACCGATCACCGTGATGATGCCGATCTTGAAATACACGTCGTTGGGCAGCGTGCGCAACTGCGAGAACAGCGTTGCACCGAGCAGTCCAAGCGGGACGACCAGCAGCACCGCGACTGGAATCGACCAGCTCTCGTAGAGCGCCGCAAGGCACAGGAACACGATGACGATCGACAGCAGCAGCAGCACGGTGGCCGAGTTGCCGGACTGGATTTCCTCGTATGACTGGCCGGTCCAGTCGGCGCCGAATCCCTGCGCGAGATCGTGGTCGACGATGCGCGTCATCGCGCTGATCGCCTGCCCCGATGAATGCCCGGCGGAAGGCGAGCCGACGATCTCGATCGCCGAATAGCCATTGAAACGCGTCAGTGACGGGCTCGCCGTATCCCAGTTCTGGCGCACGACATTCGCCAGCGGGATCATCAGCGGTGTGGTGCTGCCCGCAGCGACCGTCGCGCTCGGGCTAAAGATGTGCTGCAATGCATCGGGCCCGGTGCGAAACGGCGCATCGGCCTGGATCGTCACCCGCTTCACGCGACCGTCGTAGGTAAAGTCGTTGACATAGACTGGCGCCAGCGTCAGCCCGATCGCGTTGTAGATGTCGCCGACCGACAGTCCCATCGATTGCGCCTGCACCCGGTCGACGACGAGATTGAGGCGGGGTGCGTCGGCGAGCGTGTTGGGCCGCACCTGCGCGAGGTCGGGATCCTGCGCCGCCTTCTCCACCAGCGTGCTGCGCGCCTTGTTCAGCGCTTCGCGTCCCGCACCTGCGCGATCCTGCAGGTACATGTCGAACCCGCCGAACTGGCCGAGGCCGCTGACGGTCGGCATGTTGACGATGAATATCTGCGCATCGCGAATCTGCTGCACCGCGGCGTTCGCACGATGGATGAACTGCGCCGCCGTGGCGCTGCGCGCGCCCCAGTCCTTGAGACGTATGAAACCCATGCCGACGTTCTCGCCCTGGCCGAGGAAGCTGAATCCCGAGATCTGCAGCGCGCCGTCCACCGCCTCG
>JBDTJK010000468.1:0-3899 GCA_039935875.1 Casimicrobiaceae bacterium | reverse complement strand
CCGAACGCATGGACGCCGGCGCGATCGCCGCGCAGGACTGGTGCTTCGTCAAGCCAGACGAATCCGCGCGCGAGTTGTGGGAACGTGCGCTGGCGCCGCTCGGGTTGCGCCTGCTGGTCGAGGTGGTCGAGCATGCGCGCGAGCACGATAGCCTGCCCGCGAAAATGCAGGACGAAGCGTTCGCGACGCTTGCGCCGCGCGTGGCCGGGTAGTCTGCGATACCGGATTCCCGCTTGCGCGGCAATGTCGGCTCTGGCGCGAAGCGGCGGGTGCCCCTTTAGCGCCGCTCCGTCGATCAAGGCGCGGCTGTGGCGCCTTGGCGATCCGCCACCCCTGGCGCCACTTGATTCCGGCCGCGGGCGTGCGATGGGGCGCCCGCACGCATTACTGCAGCGCTTGCTGGTTGCGACCAGGTTTTTAGCGCACGCCTGAACGCGCGCGCAGCGCTGCCATCTCCCGTTCCAGCGCGCGCATCCGCTGCTCGAAGCGCACGACGATGGCCACGGCGTGCACGTCGTCCAGCGCGAATTCCTCGCGCAGCCGGTGCGCGCGGCGAGCGACGTCGATCGACCATGCGCTGAACGACCACTGCGGCGCCGACGCATCCTCGGGTTGCAGCGCGCCACATTCAACCAGCACGGTCAGATCAGCGACCTCGAGCCCTGTCAGCGTCACGACTTCGGTGATCGAGTAGTGCGCCTGGTCGTCCATGAACAGTGCGTCGGCAGATTCGCGTGCCCTCATGATTTGACTCCGAATTGCGGCCGCGGATTGAACTGCGACAAGGAGGCCAGCTGCGCATACAGTGCGCGTGCTTCGTCGCTGATCACCGTGGGCATCACGATCGAAACCACGGCGTACAGGTTGCCCGCCGCATTCGGCCGCGCCATGCCGCGGCCCTTGAGCCGCAGCTTCTGTCCTGTATGCGCGCCGGCCGCAACCTTGAGCTCGACGGGTCCGGCCGGCGTCGGTAACTCCACCGTCGTACCCAGCGCGGCCTCCCACGGTGCAAGCGGCAGGTCGACGTAGATGTCCGCGCCGTCGACGCGAAAAAGGGGATGGTCGTCGACGCGGATGTCGAGATACAGGTCGCCGCGCGGCCCGCCCCTGCGCCCGTCGCCGCCCTTGCCCGGCACGCGCAGCCGCTGTCCGTCGCTGACACCGCGCGGAATGCGCACCTTGACCGGCCGCGCGACATGCCGCAGGACGCCGTTGTCATCCATTTCCGCGCCGCCGAGGTCGAGCTCGAGCTCGGTGCCATGGAATGCCGCTTCGAAGCCGATGCGGATGGCCGCTTCGTAGTCGCGGCCTGCCGCAGGCGCGCTGCGCGCACGAGCACCGCGCGCACTTCCGAGTCCCGCGAACAGGTCGCTCAAGTCGACGTCGTCGAACGCGCCGGCCTGGCCGCCTCCGCCGAAGCCGCCACCCCAGTCGGGTGGTGGCCGGAACTCCTCGCCCTGCGGGTGGGCGCCCAATGCGTCATACGCGGCACGCTTGTCCGCATCCTTCAAGGTTTCGTAGGCTTCGCCGATATCCTTGAAGCGCTCCTCCGCATTTTTCTCGGTCGATACGTCCGGGTGGAACTTCCGCGCGAGCTTGCGATAGGCCGACTTGATCGCATCGGCCTTGGCGTCGCGCGGCACACCGAGTGCAGCGTAGTAGTCCTTGTATTTCATGTGGGAGAGGGTTCCGTGGATTGCGGCAGCAGCATTCGATTCAACAGGATTCTAACGTCGCCACGACCGCCGTCGCGCATCCCTGGTCGGTACCGGTCAATGCCAGCCGGCCAATGCAACGCGCGCAGCGTCGTTGCGCGGGCGGGCGACCAGGCCGCCCGGACCCACGCTGACGGCGAACGATGCGCCATCGGCCATCGGCAGGAACACTGCGCTGCCGTACAGCGCGTCGACCCATGGCAGGTGCGGATGCGCCGCGCGCACCAGCGCCCAAACGTCGAACTGGTCCGCCGGGTGCAGCGACTCGACGCTACGCGGCCCCGCACGCTCGGCGCCGATGTCAGCGTAGCGGCCGCTGATGCGCTCGAGACGGAACACGGTGTCGAACCCAAGCAGAGAGGCGAACGGACGCCACTTGAGGATCCGCGCATCGACCTGCCACTCGTCACCGCGCAGCGCCACGCGCTGGTGGCGGCCGTCGGCAAGCGAGATATCGGCATCGTACGCACGCTCACCGGTGCGGGCGAACGTCAGTACCGCGGCCGGGGACTCGGCCGCCATGCGCGACCAAGTCAACAGGTTGCCGCCGACCAGCACCACGGCGATGCCGGCGACCACGCACAGCGTGGACAGCAAGGCCGACAGCATGGTTGCAACCGGGCGCCTCCGGCGCACGCATCGGGCCGCCAGCAGAGTGAACAACAGCACCAGGACGGCAGCCATCGCGGCTGCGGCAATCAGCAAAGTCATGGTTATCGAAGTCGTGTAGTCTAACGGGATGACAATGGTACTTTTAGCGCGGCTGGTCGCCGCCAGTGTCGCACAGTCGACCTCTCCGGCAGCAAGCGCTGTCCCCCATTGCGTTGCCGGCATCGTGTGGTCAGCGCTTGCCGTGCGTGCAGACTTCGACGTGGTCCGCCGCGGTGTTGCGCGCGCGATCGCGTGCCTGTCGATTCGGCGCGCGACGCTGGGTGCCCTCACCACGGCTGCGCTGCTGCTGGCAGCTGCCCCCGCGGCGCAGGCGCAGGAACTGCTGTTCAGCATCACCGAAGGCGTGACTTACCAGTCCACGCCAAAGGAGGTACGCGACAAGTTCGAACCACTGGCGGAAGCGCTTGGCAAGGCGTTGAAGCGCCCGGTGAAGATCGTGCTGGTACCGTCATACAACGACGAGCGGGCGGGGCTTGCTACGCAGCAATACGACATCGCGTTCATCCATCCGGCGCATGTGGCCCTGGAGGCGATCAAGTCGGGCCGCTACAAGGCGATCGCATGGACCACCGGCTATACCGAATACACGGCGAGCGTGTTGGGCGACGCCAAGACGCCGCTCAAGTCGCTGGCCGACCTGAAGGGACACTCGCTGGTCACGCCCGAACGCGACTCGATCACCTGGGCCATGGTCAACGCGATGCTGCGCGCCGCGAAATTCGCGCCGGGCGATGTCAAGCTGATGATCACGCGCTACCAGGACGCAGTGCCGTTCTACATCGAGAAGTCCTTCGCCGACTATGGGGTGACCGCAGCCGGGGCCGTGGTCAAGCAATGGACCGACAAGGGCGGCAAGGTTTATGTGAAATCGATGCCGGTACCGATCAAGCAGGTGATCGGCTCGACCAAGCTGTCGGCGGCCGATCTCGATCGGATCCGCGAGGTGCTGGTGGGGCTTTCCCAGAACGACGCCGGGCAGCGCGTGCTGAGCGCCCTCGGCTACAAGGGATTCGTCGCACCCAATCCGGAAATCGAACACAACGTCATGGTGTGGCTCGGCATCTAGCGTCTGCAGTCGCGTACCACCGGCCCGCCACGGCTAATGCAACGCCCGCGAGACGATGTGTGTCCAGTCGAGCGTCAGCGTGTTCACGCTGCGGCGTGTCGCACCGGTGTCGATCGCGATTGCCGGCACCACCACCTTGAACGCGCCAGCGGCCGTGCGTTGCACGTCGACCACCAGTTCGAGCTTCAGTGCTGTCAGCCGCACGCACGGCGCGTCGGCGCTGGTGCGCATGAAGCCGTCGATCGCAGCATTGATGGCCTGCGCGACCGGAGCGCTCGCGGCCGGTGCATGATCGAAGTCGAGCACCGGCACGTCACCTTCGACACCGAGCTTCAGCGTCAGTTGCTGCGAATTCCTGCGCGTCACGTCCGCGCTCGCGGACGGCGCAAGCGCAATGCCGGCGAGCGGCACCGCGACCAGCTTCGCCGAAGCGCCCGCCTCGACCT
>JBDTJK010000467.1:0-6860 GCA_039935875.1 Casimicrobiaceae bacterium | reverse complement strand
GGATTTCCTGGTGACGCCTGCTGACCGGCATCGCTTCGTGCGCGCATCCGGCGCGGCCGGAGCGAAGGCGCGTGCGCGCTTTCCGTTCGTTCCGCCCGCACCGGGCTGAGGCCGCGTTTCAGCCGACTACGCGGATATGCGCCGCTGCGAGCGCCTTCTCAAGCGTCTCGACGTGCGCGCGACCGCTGGTCTCGACCACGCAGACCACGCGCACTTCGGAAAGGTCCGGGCCCGCGAACGCGCGATCGTGAACGATCTCCTGGATCGACGCTCCAGTGGACGCGATGACCTCCGACAGCCGTGCGAGACCGCCGGGACGGTCGCTGATCGATGCGGTGAAGCGCCACTTGCGGCCATCGGCGACGAGTGCGACTTCGATCACGCGATCGAGAATGCTCAAGTCGATATTGCCGCCACACAGCGTCAGCACGACTTTGCGGTCCTTCAGCGATTCCAGCTTGCCACTCAGGAACGCGGCGAGTGGCGCCGCCCCAGCGCCTTCAACGACGCTTTTCTCGAGCTCGATCAGGCGCAGGATCGCCAGTGCGATCGTTGCCTCATCCACGGTGACCACCTGGTCGACGACCTTCTGCAGCATCGAGAAAGGCAACGCGCCGATCATCGGCACCGCGAGACCATCCGCCAGCGTCGACGACAGCTTGACGCGGACCGGTGCGCCTGCAGCCAGGCCCGCGGTCAGGCAGGCGGCATGCTCCGGCTCGACGCCGATGATCCTCACCTGGGGTCGATTGCGCTTCATCACGGTGCCGATGCCGGCCAGCAGCCCGCCGCCACCGACCGGGACGACGATCGCATCGAGGTCGGGCGCCTGTTCCAGGATCTCCAGCGCCATCGTTCCCTGTCCGGCGACTACATCCGCATTGTCGAACGGGTGAATGAACGTCAGTCCGCGTTGCTGCGCGAGTTCTTCGGCCTTGATGCGCGCCTCGGACAGGTCGGTGCCGTGCAGGATGACGTTCGCGCCGAGCTGGCGGCAATTGGTCACTTTGATCAACGCGGCGAACTGCGGCATGACGACGGTCACCGGAATGTCGAGCAATGACGCGTGATAGGCGATTCCCAGTGCATGGTTGCCGGCCGACGCGGCGATCACTCCCTTGCGTCGCCGCGGTTCGTCGAGCTTGAGCAGTGCGTTGCGCGCGCCACGTTCCTTGAAGCTGCCGGTGCGTTGCAGGTAGTCAAGCTTGCAGTAGATGTGCGCGCCGGTCAGCTGTGACAGCGGGATCGATTCCACGCACGGCGATTCGTAGATGCCGCCGCGGATGCGTTCGCGGGCGGTGAGAATGTCTTCGTAAGTGACGTTCGGCATGATCTCAGAAAGGAAGGACAACACCCGGCATCGCGTCGTTGAGCACGCTGCGGAATTCGTGCTGGATATTGGCCAGCGCATCGGCATTGTCGCCTTCGAAGCGCAGCACGATCGACGGGGTCGTGTTGGATGCGCGCGCAAGCCCGAAGCCGTCCGCGTACTCGACGCGCAGGCCATCGAGACGGATGACCTGTTGCGCCGACGGAAAGTGTGCATCGCGTTGCATCTGCGCGACCAGCGCGTGCTGGTGGCCTTCGCCGCAACCGATTGTCAGCTCCGGTGTGCATAGCGCATCGGGCAGTGCATTCAGTATCGCGCCGGGATCGGCGTGCCGGGACAGGATCTCTAGCAGTCGTGCGGCGGCGTAGAGACCATCGTCGAAGCCGTACCAGCGCTCGGCGAAGAATGTGTGCCCGCTCATTTCGCCGGCGAGTTGCGCGCCGGTGGCCTTCATTTTTGCCTTGATCAGCGAGTGCCCGGTCTTCCACATCACCGGCGTTCCCCCGTGGCGCGTGATCCACGGCGCGAGATTGCGCGTGCTCTTCACGTCGTAGATGACCGTTGCGCCAGGCTTGCGCGCCAGCACGTCGGCGGCGAACAGCATCAGCTGCCGGTCCGGAAAGATGATGGAGCCCGTGCGCGTCACCACGCCGAGACGATCGCCATCACCGTCGAACGCGAGTCCGAGTTCGCAATCAGTCCGCGCGAGGTGCGCAACAAGGTCGGCCAGGTTGGCCGGTTGCGAGGGGTCGGGATGATGGTTCGGAAAGTGGCCGTCGACGTCGCAGTAAAGCTCATCGACCGTGCAACCCAGTGCGCGAAACAATGCTGGCGCATACCCGCCGGCGACGCCATTGCCGCAGTCGAGCGCAATGTGCATCGTGCGAGCAACGCGCACATCACCTGCGATGCGCGCGATGTATGACGCGCTGATGTCGTGTGCGCGGTAGCGGCCCTGGCCCGTCGTGAACCGCTGGTGCTCGGCGCGCATGCGCAGCGCCTGGATATCGTCGCCCGACAGCGTGTCGCCGG
Source organism: Casimicrobiaceae bacterium (assembly GCA_039935875.1). Taxonomy (GTDB): domain Bacteria; phylum Pseudomonadota; class Gammaproteobacteria; order Burkholderiales; family Casimicrobiaceae; genus VBCG01. The sequence continues at coordinate 4,498 of JBDTJK010000467.1, read as the reverse complement.
CGATCACCATCTTGAGGCCGTTGTAGTCAGGCGGATTATGGCTTCCGGTCACCATCGCGCAGCACTGCGTCGCCAGCGCTTCGGCAGCGTAATAGCTCATCGGCGTGGTCACCATGCCGATGTCGATCACGTCGACGCCGCTGGCGAGGATGCCATCGGTCAGTGCTTGCGCGAACGCGGGCCCCGAAAGGCGGCCGTCGCGGCCGACAACAATCGTGGCGCAAGCCCGCTCGTGCGCGAGGCTGCCGAGAGCACGACCGATCGCGAGCACGATCGGCGTCGTCAGCGTACGGCCGACTACGCCACGTATGTCGTACGCCTTGAAGATTTCCGCGGGCAACTGCATCGGGACTCTGTGAAGTGCCAAGGCGTCAGCCGCGGCGACTGAAGAATGATACCAAGCGCCGTGGCAGCCACTGATGGCTGCCCGGGAACGGCCCGTCTGCGAACCCGGCATGTCCGCCGCCCGAGGGCTGTTCGAGCGTTACGCTGGAACTGACATCGGCGAGCCCGGGCAGCGAGTCGCGCGGGATGAAGGGGTCGTTGGTCGCGTTGATGACCAGCGTCGGCACCAGCACGCGCGCAAGCCATGGTTTCGACGATCCGCGCACCCAGTAGTCGCGGGTTCCGGCAAATCCGTGCAGGGGCGCCGTAACCGCATCGTCGAAGTCCCACATCGAGCGCACGCGTGCGATGCGAGCCGCATCGAGCATGCCCGGAAACCGACGTGCCATCGCCAGCGCCTTCGGCTTCAGGTCGTGCAGGAAATGCCAGGTGTAGACACGGTTCGCGCCACGCGCGATGGCGAGTCCCGAAGCCATCAGGTCGAGCGGCGTCGACACCGCTACCGCAGCGTCAACCACGTTCGCAGCCGCCGCGCCCGCGCGCCCCAGCCAGTTGACGAGCGCGCTGCCACCGAGCGAAATGCCAGCGGCGTATACCGCCGTCGACGCGAGGCTGCGCGTGCGCACTGCCGCGAGCATGGCGCCGATTTCAGCGTGGTCGCCGGAATGGTAGGCGCGCGGCAGGCGGTTGGGCTCGCCGCCGCAGCCGCGAAAATGTGGAACCACCATTCGCCAGCCGATCGTCGTGGCATGCGCCGCAATCGCGCGTGCATAGTGCGACTGCGATCCGCCTTCGAGGCCATGGAACAGCACCACCAGCGGCGCGCTTGCCGCAGCATTCGTATCGAGCCAGTCGAACAGCCAGAAGTCGCCGTCACCAATTTCGACGCGCTCGCGGCGCCAGCGCACAATCGAGCGCCGCAGCAGGAATGGCCCGATCGTCTGCGCGTGCGCGCCCGCGAACCAGCGCGGCGCTCGATAGGCTGCGAAGTCGTCGCTACCGGCGATCACCCGAGCGTTTCGTCGAGACGCGCCACGATCGACTTCAGCACTTCGATGCGCGCATGGCGCTTGTCATCGGAGGCGACCAGCGTCCACGGCACGTCGGGAGTCGACGTGTGCTGCACCATGTCGGTGACCGCCTGCTGGTAGGCGTCCCAGCGCCGCCGGTTGCGCCAGTCGTCGGCGGTGATCTTGAATCGCTTGTACGGCGTGTGCGCGCGCGCGTGAAAGCGCGCTAGTTGCTCGGCCTTGGTGACCTGCAGCCAGAACTTGCAGATGATCACACCCGCGTCGCTCAGCTGGCGTTCGAAACGATCGATTTCGGCGTAAGCCCGATGCCAGTCGTCGACGTCACACAGGCCCTCGACGCGTTCGACCAGCACCCGGCCGTACCAGGTCCGGTCGAAGATCGTGATGCCCCCAGTAGCGGGCACATGTCTCCAGAACCGCCACAGCCACGGGTAGCGCCGTTCCTCCTCATCGGGTGCCGATATCGGCACGTTGATGTACTGGCGTGCATCCAGCGCGCCGGTGACACGGCGAATCGCGCCGCCTTTGCCAGCCGCATCGGCCCCTTCGAAAGCGAGGATCAACGAGCGCTTGCCGAAGCGCTTGCGGCGCGCATGTTTGGCGAGCCGGTGCTGCCATTCGCGCAATTCGGCATCGTAAGCCTGCTCGGACAACGTCGCGGACATGTCGAGTGACTGCAGCGGGCTGTCGCTTGCAGTGCCGGATTTCACCTTGCGAGTGCGAGCGTGCGTAGGCGCGGACGGAACGGGTGGTTGTGCTGCGCGCAACAGTCCGCTCAACACCAGCTTGCCGATCGCAAGCTCGCGGTACTGTGGATCGGCGCCGTTGACGACGAACCATGGCGCGGCTCGCGTCGAAGTCGTGCGCAACAATTCGTTCCATTGCTCGCGCCGCGCGAAATAGCGTGCGATGTCTTTCTCGGTGCGCGCCAGCGGGTCGAGGCGCCAGCGCTGCTGGCGCAATTCGGCGACGCGTGCAGCGGCCTCGTCGGCCGCCAGGTGGATCCAGATCTTGAGCAGCAGTACGCCGTCGTGCGCCAGCATCGTCTCGAGATCGCGGATATCGCCGAGCGTGCGCGCAAATTCGTCGTGATCGCCATCGGCCACCGCGCGAAACGCGCCGGCGTACCACGCGCCGGTGAAGATGCCGATGCCGCCGCGTGCGGGCAGCGCGCGCCAATAGCGCCACGCCGACGGATGCTCGCGCTCCTCGCAACGTGGCTTGGCAAACGCCACGGTGCGAATGTGTCGCGGATCCATCCATGCGTTGAGCGTGTTGGCGGTTTCGCTGCGTCCGCCGCCGTCGATGCCGGCCAGCAGCACCAGCAGTGTCGACCGCGATTGTCGCGAAAGCGCGAACTGCGCGTTCAGCAGTCTTTCGCGAAGCCGGGGCAACGCGCGGTTGTACGCGGCCTTCGACAGGCTGTGAGGAACGGCTTCGGCGGCGTCGAGCACGAATGCCTATTCGGAGTGTAGCCGCCGTTCGCGCACCGCCGCCGCGAGCACCTGCAACGTCTCAACCGTCTTGTCCCAGCCGATGCAGCCGTCGGTGATCGAGACGCCGTAGGCGAGCGGCTTGTCCGGGACCAGGTCCTGGCGTCCGGCATTCAGATGGCTCTCGATCATCAGCCCGACGATTCGCGTATCGCCAGCCGCCACCTGCGCCGCCACCGCCGCGGCAACCTCGACCTGGCGCTCATGCTGCTTGCGGCTGTTGGCATGCGAGCAATCGACCATGATCGGCGACGCGAGTCCCGCCTTCGCAAGCTCATTGGACGTCGAATCGATGCTCGCCTTGTCGTAGTTAGGTTCCTTGCCTCCCCGCAGGATGATGTGGCAGTCCTCGTTGCCGGCGGTATGCACGATGGCCGAATGCCCGCCCTTGGTGACCGACAGGAAATGGTGCGGAGCGGAGGCCGCCTTGATCGCGTCGACGGCGATGCGCACGTCGCCATTGGTGCCGTTCTTGAAGCCCACCGGACATGACAATCCCGATGCCAGTTCGCGGTGCACCTGACTCTCCGTCGTGCGTGCGCCGATCGCGCCCCACGCGATCAGGTCGGCGATGTACTGTGGCGTGATCATGTCGAGGTATTCAGTACCGGCAGGCAGTTCGAGCTCGTTGATCTCGAGCAGGATGCGGCGAGCAAGCCGCAGGCCCTCGTTGATCTGATAGGTGTCATCCAGCCGCGGATCGTTGATCAATCCCTTCCAGCCGACTGTCGTGCGCGGCTTCTCGAAATAGACGCGCATCACGATGATCAGGTCGTGCGCGAGCTCGCGGCGCACTGCGGTCAAGCGCGTCGCATATTCGATGGCCGCGTCGTAGTCGTGGATCGAACAGGGGCCGACGATCACCAGCAATCGATTGTCGGCTCCGTGCAGCAGCCGATGAATCGCGGTGCGCGCCTCGTACGTCGTAGTGGCCGCACGTTCCGAAAGTACCAGTTCGCGCAGCAGGTGCGACGGGGGCGCAAGCTCGGTGATTTCGGTGATGCGTGTGTCGTCGGTGCGGCGCGGGGCGGGCGCGGCGGCCGAAAGTTTCGGGATTTGTGACGAGGCTAGTGGGTTGGACACGGCGTGCTCCGAACAGTCTATCGTGCGAAAACAACGAGTTAGCAGAAAATTGCGTCTTAACCTCTATTTTGCCACGGTCCTTGCTGCGCCGCACGATGGCACGTTCGCAACAGCCGTCATGGCTTGCCACGCGGAAACCGTTGCTGCCGGCAAGCCGCTTACCTTAGACTCGAACCGACGCGGCGGGCAGGCTCTCGAAGTGGCAACAGCGCGGAGCAAGCCGGCATGCTTGGGGCAAATTTTCGGGGAGACAAGTATGCACAGGAAATGGATTTCGATCGTGCTGGCAACCGCATTCGCCGCGGTGGCGAGCGCGCCGTCATGGGCTGCCGACAAGCCCATGACTGCGCAACAGGAACGGATGAAGAGCTGCAATGCCAAGGCGGTGGACAAGAAGGGCGACGACCGCAAGGCGTTCATGAAGACTTGCCTGTCCGGCGAGGAACAGGCGGCGAAGAGCAAGATGAGCACCTGCAACACGCAAGCCAAGGGAATGAAGGGTGACGAGCACAAGAAGTTCATGAGTGACTGCATGAAGAAGGCGGC
>JBDTJK010000466.1:0-2979 GCA_039935875.1 Casimicrobiaceae bacterium | reverse complement strand
GCTCGCGCGCGGATTTCGAGGAGGCGAAGTTGCGCGTGGGCTTCCAGCGCGCGCTGCACAAGCGGCCGGTCCCGACCGAATACGTCGATGCGGCGATCAAGCGCATCGTGCAGCACGTGTTGTCGCTTGGCGAGCGGGAGATTCCTTCGCGCGAAATCGGCGAGCGCGTGATGGAAGAGCTGAAGAAGCTGGACAAGGTCGCCTATATCCGCTTCGCCTCCGTCTATCGCTCGTTCCAGGACATCTCCGATTTCCAGGACGCGATCAAGGAAGTGGAAGCCCCGGCGCGGCGTGCGCGTCGCTAGTTCGATGGTCGCAGATTCACGAGCGGACGACCGCGCCTTCATGGCGCTCGCGCTCGCGCAAGCCGTGCGGGGCCTGTTCACGGCGACACCCAACCCGCGCGTTGGGTGCGTGATCGTGCGTGGCGGCAATGTGATCGGCGAAGGATTTCACGAGCGGGCAGGCGGGCCGCATGCCGAGTCAGCCGCGCTCGCCGATGCGCGTGCGCGCGGCAACGATCCGCGCGGCGCCACGGTCTACGTGACGCTCGAGCCTTGCAATCACCAGGGCAGGACGGGGCCCTGCAGCGAGGCGTTGATCGACGCCGGCGTGGCGCGCGTGGTGTTCGCGATGCGCGATCCGCATGCTGCCGCCCAAGGGGGCGCAGCAACACTCGCCGCTGCCGGCATCGCGATCGACGAAGGCGTGCTCGAGGAAGACGCACGTGAACTGAATCTCGGCTTCGTATCGAACGTCACCCGCGGCATGCCGTGGGTGCGCAGCAAGATCGCCGCGTCGCTGGATGGGCGTACGGCGCTGCTGGATGGCAAGAGCCAGTGGATCACGGGTCCAGAAGCACGCGCCGATGGCCACGCGTGGCGGGCGCGCGCGTGTGCGATCCTCACCGGGGTTGGCACCGTCGCGCAGGACAATCCGGCACTCACGGTGCGTGCGCTGCCGACGTCGCGCCAGCCGCTGCGCATCGTCGTCGATCGCCATGGTGATACGCCGCGCGACGCGCGCGTGCTGGCCGACGACAATGCACTGATCGTCACCGCAAGCAGCAAGCCCGGCACTGCATTCGGCAAGGTCGAGGTGCTGGACCTGCCGAACCCCGAGGGCCGCGTCGACCTTGCTGCGTTGCTGCGCGTGCTCGCGTCACGCGGCATCAATGAATTGCACGTCGAAGCAGGCGCCCGCCTGAATGGCGCATTAGTCGAAGCCGGGCTGGTCGACGAATTCCTGGTCTACCTCGCGCCATCGATGATCGGCGAGCCGGCGCGCGGCATGGCGATGCGCGCAGCACCCCTGGCGGTGCTCGACGGCCGTATTCCACTCGCGTTTCACGGAGTCGAGCGCATCGGCGCGGACCTGCGCATCGTCGCGCGCGTGATTCACACCGATGGGTCCATGCGCTGATGTTCACCGGCATCATCGAGGCGATGGGACACGTGGTCGCCGAAAGCCCGGCCGGCGAAGGGCGGCGCATTGCCATCGACGTGCAAGCGCTCGACCTTTCGGACGTCGTTGTCGGTGACAGCATCGCGATCGACGGCTGCTGCCTGACTGTCGTTGGGATCGACGGACGCACGCTCGCGTTCGATGTCTCCGCTGAGACCTTGGCGCACATCGCCGGGCTGCAGCAGCGCCGACGCGTCAACCTCGAAAAATCGCTGCGTCTCGCCGACCGTCTCGGCGGACATCTGGTGCAGGGGCACGTGGACGGCGTCGGAACGGTCGCGGCATTTGCGGGCGTCACCGGCGACGAGGATCGCAATTGGCAGCTTGTCGTCGACGCACCGCTGCCGCTGGCACGCTTCATCGCGCGCAAGGGCTCGATCGCGATCAACGGTGTCAGCCTGACGGTCAACCGCGTCGACGGCGCACGTTTCGAAGTGAACCTCATCCCGCATACACTGGCGGTGACTACACTGCACGGACTGGTAACGGGCGCGCGTGTCAACCTCGAGGTGGACATGATGGCGCGTTATGCGGCGCGTTTGCTCGAAGTGAACGAGGTCCTGGCGCCGTCGTGATAAAGGTAGGATGAGCCGCAAAATCGGCGCGCCGCCCGTGCGGACGCCCAACCTGCATCGAATGCCTGGAGACAGAAGATGGACCTGACCACCCTCGAACGACTGCCCATGTGGATCAACGGCCGCGCCAGCGTGCCGCTGACCAAGCGCTATGGCGAAGTGATCAATCCCGCCACCGGCGAAGTTGTCCGCCATGTACCGCTGGCCAATGCCGCCGACGTCGATGCCGCAGTGCAAGCGGCGCGTGCCGCGCTGCCCGCATGGCGGTCACAGCCGGCGCTGCGCCGCGCGCGCATATTGATGAAATTCCGCGAGCTGCTCAACGCGCACAAGACCGATCTTGCGAAGATCATCACGCAGGAGCACGGCAAGACGCTCTCCGACGCCGAAGGCGAGATCACGCGTGGCGTCGAAGTCGTGGAGTTCGCCACCGGCATTCCGCATCTGTTGAAGGGCGAGTTCGGCGAAAACGTCGGCACCGATGTCGATACCTGGTCACTGCGCCAGGCAGTGGGCGTGTGCGCGGGCATCACGCCATTCAATTTCCCGGCAATGGTCCCGATGTGGATGTACCCAGTGGCCATCGCCTGCGGCAACACATTCATCCTGAAGCCTTCCGAGCGCGATCCGACGATGGGTGTGCGCATGGCCGAACTGCTCAAGGAGGCGGGACTTCCCGACGGTGTGTTCAACGTCGTTCACGGCGACAAGGAATCAGTCGACGCGATCCTCGCGCATCCGGGCATCCAGGCGATTTCGTTTGTGGGCTCGACACCGATTGCCCGCTACATCTACGAGACAGGCGCGCGCCACGGCAAGCGCGTGCAGGCGTTGGGCGGCGCCAAGAACCATGCAGTGGTGATGCCGGATGCCGATCTCGATTACGCCACCGAAGCGATCATCGGTGCGGGCTATGGAGCGGCGGGCGAGCGTTGCATGG
>JBDTJK010000465.1:0-14906 GCA_039935875.1 Casimicrobiaceae bacterium | reverse complement strand
CGCCGCATTTCACTCACGTCGCTGGCTACCATGCCGGTATCGCCGTGCAAAACGCGCTGCTGTTCCCGTACGCAAGAACGGACTACGCCTCGCTACCGTGGGTCACCTACACCGATCCGGAACTCGCGCATATCGGAGCGAGCGAAGAGGAAGCGCGCAAGCAGCACCGCGACGACGTCCGAGTCGTCGAGTTCGCCATGAAGGACAACGACCGGGCGCAAACAGAGTGTACGACTGTCGGTGCGGTGAAGGTGGTCGCGCGCCGCAACGCAAGGGTGCTCGGCGTGTCCATCCTCGCGTCGCACGCCGGCGAGCTCGCGCATCTCTGGGTGGAGGCGATCGCGTCGGGGCAGAAGCTCAAGTCAGTGGCGCGAATGATGGCGCCTTACCCCACGCTAGGCGAAGCAAACAAGTCAGTGGCCAGCAATTTCTACAAGGCGAAGGTATTCAGCGCACTGTCGCGACGCATCGTGCGTGCGTTCTCGCACCTGCCCTAGACAGGTTCCAAGAATCGTCAGCAGCACGTCGTGGATCGCGTCCTCGATACCGGGGACCAACGGTTTGGCCTGACCATCATCCCACTGTTCATCGTCTATCACTTCACCGCAACGTCCGCGTCCTGCGGCAAGCTTCAGCGGCGGTGGCCGGATGCGCTACGTCATTGCGAACGCGCCGCGAACCAACGGTCGAGCGCATGATCGATCGACAGCCGACCCGGTCCGATGGCAATGATGGCGATTGCCATGGCCGCCCAGGGCAGATGGAAATTGGCCCACCCTTCGGGGACGACGAGCTGAATCACGCCGGTCATGACGAGCAAGCCGAACGCGGTGAACCGCGTGGCCATACCCAATACCAGCAGGATCGGCAGCACGATTTCGGCGCTGCCGACGAGGTGCGCTACGACCAGCGGAGCCGGAAAGCCGTAAGTCCCTCCGAACAGATGGAGCTTGAACTCCTGCTCGAAGAGATAAGCCGCGCTCGGTGACAACGACAGGAACCCGTCCCAGCGGGTGAGGCCCGAGCGGAAGAAGGGAACGGCAAGCGCAATCCGCAGCATGGGCGGCGCGATGATCGCCGCCACCCGGGCGAGCCAGTTCACGGTCGCTCGCACCGTCGTTGCCATGTTCGCGGGATTTGCCCGCGCATCGTTGAGGGTCGTCATGCTCGACATCCTTGGAGTTGTCCGCGTGCGCCCTGCAGGGACTGGAAGCCGACGACGATTCCCGATTGCAGAAGTTCGGCGAGATCGAGCGAAAGATCGAAGTGACAGTCGACCGCCAAGGCAGCACTGGCGGCTTCGATCACGGGCGATCCATCGATCAGGGATTGAATGAATTCGGTGCTTGCTTGCGACAGCAAGCGAAGTTCGACCTGCGTTCCCGGCCGCGCGACGAGCACGTTCTCTCCGCCCGCGTCGAAATCCACGGGTCCGGGCGCGCCATCGCCGACATTCATCCGCCAGATGGTCAGCGCCGGGAAGCGGGATCGAGTCAGCCGGACCGAAGGGCCGAGGCGCAGCTGGACCCCGGGCAACGCGTCCGGCGGGATTTGCGCCAGCGCGGCGGCCTCGATCGGCGAACCATCGGCGGCGTGGTAGGCGCCGGCCCAGGCGTGTTCAATGCGGGCCACGTCGGGCAGATAGGCCAGTGTGGCCGCCGGCTCGAAAGTGCCGATGAAGTCGGCGAAGCCTGCGCCGTATCCGAGAAGGATCGGCGAATCCGGCGGCTCTTGCGCGACATACACGCGCGCCATCGCGCGAAAGAACTCGGCCCCGACGATCCGGCACACGGCGGGGAACGCCGCCTGCAGGGTGTCGATCAGCCCGCTCACAACATTGTTGCGATAGACGGCAAAGCGCCGCTCGCTCGGTTCGCCGTCGGGGCCGACCAGGCCGGGCGGGATGGGACGCTGCGGATCGAGCAATGCGCGGGCGAAGCCGTGTTGCCGTTCGGCGAGCCCCGGAACGATGCGGCGCTCTTCGTGCAGGACGGCGGCCATGATCGATTGGGCGCGTTGCGCCTCCGCCTCGAGCACCGGCCACGCCGGAACGTTGGCATCCCACTCGATCAGCGTAGGCGTGCTTCCGATGCGTCGAATGGCACGCGTGTAAAGGTCCCAGACGATATCGTCGACGCGGCGGTCATGCGCGTCGATGAGCAGTGGCCGCCCTTTTTCGTCGGCTTCGCGTGCGTGGCCGGCCAGATGGATTTGCTGGACGTGGGCGAGCGGATAGTTGTCGATATAGGCTGTCGGATCCTGCTGCTGATTGGTCGATGAAACGTAGACATTGTTGACGTCGAGCAAGAGAGCGCAGCCTGTGCGCCGCACCACCTCGGCGATGAAATCGACCTCCGACCACGTGCTCTCGACGAACGCGAGATAGGTCGACGGATTTTCCAGCAGCATCTGGCGGCCAAGCGTCGTCTGCACGTCGTCGATGTGCTCGCACACGCGCCCGAGCGTTTCGGCGGTATAGGGCACTGGCAGCAGGTCGTTGAGAAAGCCACTGTCGTGCGACGACCAGGCGAGGTGTTCCGAAAACAGTCCCGGACTGTAGCGGTCGATCAAACCGCGCAGGCGGCGCAGGTGTTCACGATCCAGCGGCCGATCGGCCCCGATCGACAGCCCGACGCCATGAATCGACAGCGCATAGCGCTCCCGGATGGCCTCGAGATAACGGTGCGGCGGTCCGCCGGCACCCATGTAGTTTTCGGCATGGACTTCGAAAAAACCGATGTCGGGTACGACGTCGATGACGGTGCGGTAGTGCTCGGCCTTCAGGCCGACGCCGGCCCGCGGCGGGACCTTTGCAGGATCGTCAAACAGTGCTCGATGGGGCATGGCGGCCTCCGTGCGAACGTGGCGCGGGCGGGTCAGTGACGCGCCCGCGCCACGCGGGCTTCAGGCCTTCTCAGTCAGACTTCCCGGTCCGTTCGGTGTCTGTATCGTCGTGCAGGTGCCTTTGGGTTCGAGCTTGAACGCGTTGCCCTGGTAGTCCTTGCTGCTCGTCCCGGCGCAGGTGGTGCCGGCGCCAGCGTAGCAGTCGTTATGGCCCTTCAGCGCCACGCCGAAGCATTTCTCCATCTTGCCGCCCGCCAGGACCTTCATGGTCTTGGCCTGGTTCTCCTTCATCATCTTTTCCTGCGCGGGACCTGGCTTCATGGCTTCAGCGGCGCTGGCAGGAGCAACGGAAATCGACCCGATTGCGGTTGCGAACGCGCCGGCGACCAGAACGGACAGCATTTGATTTGACATGACTTTTCTCCAGTTGGGATCGGCGGCGCGAGCATGCGAAACCGCCTGCGATGGCAAGTCGGACATGGCCTGCCTGCAGGGAAGTTCGCTGCGGCGCGCAAAAGGTTACATTCGTCGCATCGGCGCAAGTACGCCGCTCCGCGTCTTGCGGCAGGTGCATGGGCGATCGAGCACCGTTCGACCGACTGATCCTACGCGCGGTCGGGCCGCCTTCGGCAGAATTTGCGGCGCGCCGACAGTCCTGTGGTCGTTGTACAACATCGGCTTTGCGTCACAAACGCCGGCTCCGGCGCGCCGGGTACTCCTTCCGTGTCGCGCCTGAATCCAAACGTTCTACAATTCGTTCCGTGGCCGGCCCGGGCCGTTGCCTTCATCCAATGGAGCAGACACTCGTGCGCGCACTCAAATTCATCCTGCTCATTCTCGCGACGGCTGCATCGCAGTCGTTTGCGCAGGCGCCCGCCTTCCCCGATCGTCCGCTGCGCCTGGTGGTTCCGTTTACCGCCGGAGGCAACGTCGACATCGTTGCGCGCATCATCGCGCAGGGTCTCACCGAGCAGCTCAAGCAAAACGTCATCGTCGAGAACCGTCCCGGCGCCAACGCGATCATCGGCGCCGAAGCCGTCGCCCACGCGGCGCCCGACGGCTACACGCTGTTGCTCGGCACCGCCGAAACCCACGCCATCAACCCGCACATTTACAAGAAGCTCAGCTACGACCCGATGAAAGACCTGCAGACGGTCGGTATCGTCGACGAGTTTCCGTTCGCGCTGGTCGTCAGTCCCAAGCTTCCGGTCACCACGCTCGCCGAATTCATCGCATACGCCAAGCAGCGCCCGGGCAAGCTCAATTTCGCCTCGTGGGGCATCGGCAGTACCTCGCAGATCGCGTTCGCGCAACTCGAGCAGCTGGCGGGAATCGACCTGGTCCACGTACCTTTCAAGGGCGCCGCACCCGCCATTACCGCAGTGGCTGCCGGCACCGTCGAAGCATTCATCGTTCCGCTTTCAGTCGCGGTGCCGCACGCCAAGTCCGGTCAGGTACGCCTGCTCGCCGTCACCAGTGCGAAGCGCGAACCCAGCGCACCCGACACGCCGACGGCCACCGAACAAGGCGTCCCCCTCGTCATCAGCGGATGGCATGTGATCGCGGTGCCCAAGGCCACGCCTGCAGGCGTAGTGCAACGACTGAACCGCGAACTCAATGTGGTCAATGCGCGCGCAGACATTCGCGAGAAGCTGCTCAAGGTAGGATCGCTACCGGTGACATCGACGGTGCAGCAGGCGCAAGCGATGGTCGAATCGGAATGGCAACGCTGGGGCACGGTGGTCAGCAAGGCGGCGATCACCGCGGACTGACATCTTGCACCGAGCATTTCTTCGCAGCGCCCTTTGCGTTATCGTGCAACCGGTCGCGCAGAAGAGGCCCCGGAGCACGTCTGCGCACCCATCGCATCAACTCATACCTGAAAGGCTGCAACCATGTCGAAACGCCTGATTCCAATCATCGCACTCGTGTTGTGTTCGCTGGCACTGCCGGTGTCGTCGGCATGGGCAGACGAATACCAGGACACCATCAACGTGTTCAGGAAGGCGGGAGAAAGCGGGACCTTCTTCAGTTCCGCGTACGGTTACGCGGTGTTTCCGACGATAGGCAAAGGCGGAATTGGGGTCGGCGGCGCGTACGGCAAGGGCCACGTCTACGAGAAAGCCCGCTATGTCGGCAACACTTCGCTAACGCAATTGACAGTAGGCTTCCAGCTCGGCGCGCAGGCGTACAGCGAGATCATCTTCTTCGAGGACAAGCGCGCGTTCGACGAATTCACCGGTGGCAACTTCGAATTTGGCGCCGAAGCGTCCGCGATCGCAATCACTGCGGCTGCCAATGCCAAGGCGAACACGACCGGATCGTCGGTGGGCGCAAGTGCCGGCCAGCACGACGCCAGGACAGTCGGCGCCTATCACAAGGGCATGGCTACATTCACCGTGGCGAAGGGTGGCTTGATGTACGAAGCCACGATCGGCGGCCAGAAGTTCCGCTACACCCGGCGTTGAGGCAGCACGCGACCAACTGGTCCGGCGACCAGCCGACCGTCGACAGGCCGGCGGCTGGGCGACGCCTACCGCCGCAGCCAAATGTGGACTAGCCATTCGGCTCGATTGGCGCCACTATGCCATCGGCACCGTCGCCAACCACCGGAGCGAGAACAATGATCAAGTGGGCAGTCATCTTTTTCCTGATCTCGCTGGTTGCCGGATTCTTCGGCTTTACTGGTGCGGCGGCCGATTTCCGCGGCATCGCCAAAATCCTGTTCTTCATTGCAATTGCAATATTCCTGGTGGTACTCGTGTTCGGCGTGATGCTCGGCACTCTCGTGTTCTGACACCCCGCGCACGGCCACGCGGACCGGATCTTGCCGGGGATGACCTCCGTCTGACCGCAAAGGCACGCCTGCAGGTTGGGCGTGCGGGTGCGCAACCGCTTAGATCCGGGGCGCGAGCGCAACTCCGCTGCGCGCACGCTTGGCGCGATACATGGCGGTGTCTGCATTCGTGATCAGGGATTCAGCAGTGCCGGCACTCTCGGGGTATATCGCGACCCCGATGCTTGCGTAGACCACGTGTTGGGCGCCGCCCACTTTGATCGGATGGGAGATCTGCCGCACCACCCGCTCGACGACATTTTCGAAATCGACTTGCTCTCCTGACTCGACCAGCAGGCAAATGAATTCGTCACCGCCAAACCTGCTCACCATATCGCCTTCGCGAACCGATGACTGCAAGCGCGTCGCCACCGCCCGCAATACGCCGTCGCCTGCCTCATGGCCAGAGGAGTCGTTGACGTTCTTGAAATGGTCCAGGTCGATGAACGCCACGGCTACGCGCTCGCCATTGCGCCGGGCGTGAGCCAGCGCCTGGCGCAGCCGATCATCGAACAGCGCCCGATTCGGTAGTCCGGTCAGCGGATCACGGGTGGCGCGTTCCCGCATCTTGCGGGCCCGAGTGTCGCTGAGCTGCCATTTGCGCGAAAGCGTTGCGTCTGCCGCGACGCTCTTGGTCAGGCCAGCGTTGACAGCGGACAGCGCATCTGCGGATTCGAGTATTGCAGACTCCAGCGCCTCGCAGCGATCCAGCGTGCGCTCGAACTCGCGCGCCTTTGCGCGCGGAACCGTGACCTGCAACAGGACCTCATTGATCGCGAGAAGCTCGTCGGCCCAACGCTCCAGATTGTTGCGAATTTGCTCATTGTGCTCGAGCGCCTGCGCGAGAGACACCGCCTTGACATCCAGCTCGTCGCGCACGGCAAACGCGGACGTCGCGACGGAGCCGGCATCAGGTCCGCCGGGAAAGGTCGTGCGGATGAGCATCGCGCGCGCCACTGGGTCCTAGGTTTCGCTGCCGATGCTTTGCGGCAGTGTCCGCAGTTCTTCATTCCTGACGATCCGGTAGCATGCGCAGACGCGCCTTTCCATCTTGGGTCGGTCGAGCACGGTGATTCGACCGTGTCGATAACGGATGATGCCCTCCGTCTGCAGGCGGTCGGCCGCGGTTGTCACTCCGCGCTGCCGCACCCCGAGCATGTTGGCGACAAGACCATCGGTCATCAGCACGACATTCGACGGCAAGCGGTCTAGGCTCAGCAGCAACCAGCGGCAAAGCTGCTGCGCGACCGGATGATGACGATTGCAGAGCACTGTCTGTGCCATCTGCGTTATCAGCGCCTGCAGGTAGTGAAGCGTCAGGTTGCGCAGCGCTCCACTGCGATCAAGCTCGACTTTCAGGGCGGCCGCCGTTATCCGGTACGAACCGCCCGCGCACTGGACCACCGCACGGTTGGAAGCGGTGCTACCACCCATCAGCAACGGTGTCGCTACCAAGCCTTCGTTTCCAGTGACCGCGATTTCCGCCGTTTCACCGTTGCGCATTTCAGAAACCATCGAAATCACGCTCGAGGTCGGGAAGTACGCATACTTCAACGACGCTCCCGCCTCATACAGCGGTGCACCGAGCGCCATGCGAAAAGGCGTCAGCTTGGCGCCGACGCGCTTATAGTCGGTGGCCGGCAACGCAGCAAGCAAGAGATTTTTTCGTGGCGTGTCGCGCATGACCATCCATCTCTCCACTCTGTTCGGATCCGCCGCATGACGCTGCAGGGGCAGTCGTGACGCGGCCCTGGGACACGCGATCGACACATCGATTGCAGGCAACGAAGCGCACAGCCGCGCATATCAGCGTTGCTCCAAGCCTATACATGGGATTTGGCTGGGACTCGGTACGTTAGCGCACATATGTCAAGGCGTGCGCCCGACGACCTCGATTGCGTGATGGCAACGCGCTGCTGAATCGTGTAGGCCAAACACTGATTTTGCATCGATATCCCGTTTCGGCGAATCCAGTTTCCGCCCGCCCACGTAGCGATCATTGCAGGACACCGATCGCTGGTCGAGATTTTCGCCGAGCACGAGTGCCTGCACTCGCGGCCGATTTCGACTGCACCGGGCTTGCCGCCGACGCGGCTGGCTTGTTTGCGACATCCCTCAAGGAGACCCTGAATGGACACTGCAGCACTCAAGAAACAACTGGACGAACGCCGCGTACGCAAGCAGGCCGACAGGCGCTTCTTCCTGCGTCGCACGGGCGGGGTTGGCCTCGGCGTGATCGGTGGCGTGGTGCTTGGCGCCTGCAATGGCGGCTCCGGCGACAATGCGAACGCGCAAACCTCCGGCCCGACGGACGTCGAGATCCTGAACTTCGCGCTGAACCTCGAATATCTGGAAGCGCAGTTCTATCACTACGCGGCGTACGGCACCGGGCTCGACGCTGCGCTGTTGACCGGCACCGGAACGCAAGGCGCGGTGATGGGCGGCCATCAAGTGGCCTTCAGCGACCCGATCGTTGCGCAGTACGCGCGTGAAATTGCGCAGGACGAACTTGCGCACGTCACGTTCCTGCGTTCAGCGCTCGGATCCGCGGCCGTTGCGCAACCCGCCATCGACGTCAGCGCGACCGATCCCAATGGTGCCTTCTCCACCGCGGCCCGCGCCGCGGGCCTGATTTCTGCCGGTGGCGTCTTCGACCCCTATTCGAGCGACGAGAATTTCCTGCTTGGCGCATTCATTTTCGAGGACGTCGGGGTTACCGCCTACAAGGGTGCGTCGCCGTTGATCCAGAACAAGACGTTTCTCGAAGCGGCGGCAGGGATCCTCGCGGTCGAGGCCTATCACGCCGGGCTGGTGCGCACGGTGCTTTACTCGAAGGGACTCAATACACCGAGCCTGCGATCGGCGACGGTCGCGATTTCCGATGCGCGCGACAGCCTCGACAACTCGATCGATGACGACCAGGGTGTCATCGGCACTGCCGATACATCCAATATCGTGCCGACCGATGCGAACGGACTTGCGTTCAGCCGGACCTACGGCGATGTGCTGAACATCGCGTATCTGTCGAGAGACGGCGTCACCCAGGGTGGGTTCTTCCCGCGCGGGGTCAACGGTCCGCTCAACATGAGCAGCCCGTACGCCTGATGCGCAAAGGGCCGGAGCGATCGTGCTCTGGCCCTTTGTGCGCCCTCCGCGACACCCAGGAGTACGCCATGAACATGTTCTGGTCGGCAATTGCACGGGTTCCAACTGCCCTGCACGCGACAACGCGCAGGCGCGTGAGACTTGCGGTCGGCATTGCCGTCAATGGCTTCGGCTGCGCGCTGATCGTGATGCGCGCCGCGCAGTGGATGCTCGCGTGATTTCGTGCACTTTCGTTTGTTGAAATCGCCAGGAGCCGTCTGATGTCGCCGCCTCCCCCTGACGCAGCGGTAGCTGCTGGACACTGGGAAACGTCGCCTGCCGGTCAACCGGAAGCACGACGACCCGGGCAAGCGCTGCGTGCAGGGCGGTTGTGGCTCAAGGCGCTGTTGCGCGCACTGGGACCCGGTTACCTGGTCGCGGTCGGATACATGGATCCGGGCAACTGGGCGACCTCGCTTGCCGGCGGTTCCGCGTACGGATATTCGTTGCTGTGGGTGGTGGCGCTGTCCGGCGGCATGGCGATGTTCCTGCAGATCCTCGCCGCCAAACTGGGTGTCGTCGCCGGACTCGATCTCGCACAGGCGTCCCGCGCACACTCGTCGCCCCGAACCATCATCTGGCAGTGGCTCGCATGCGAAGTGGCGATCTGTGCATGCGACCTGGCCGAAGTGATCGGCACTGCGATCGCGCTCAAACTGCTGTTTGGGATGCCGCTGTCGATAGGTGTCTGCCTGACAGTCTTTGATGTGCTGCTGATCCTCTGGCTGCAGAATCGCGGCTTTCGCTACCTCGAGGCGCTGGTGGTGGCGCTGCTCGCCGTCGTCGCGGTTTGCTTCGGATTCAATCTGCTGTTGTCGTCACCAGTACTGTCCGAAGTCGCGCTTGGTTTCCTGCCGTCGTCGCGAACGATCAGCGACCCTGGAATGCTGTACATCGCGATCGGCATCATCGGCGCCACCGTCATGCCGCACAACCTCTATCTGCACTCGTCGATCGTGCAAACCCGCACCCGCGGTGCCGGCGCTTCCGAAGGCGACAAGCGCAAGGCGCTGACATTCGCCAAGATCGACATCACGCTGGCACTGACGATCGCACTGGTCGTCAACGCAGCGATTCTGATCACCGCCGGGGCAACCTTCCATGCACAGGGTCTCCACGACGTCGCGGACCTGCAGGACGCGTGGCAGTTGCTGGGCCCGCTGACCGGAACGACGATCGCCGGTGTGCTCTTCGCACTGGCGCTTCTCGCTTCCGGGCAAAGCTCGACGCTGACCGCGACGCTCGCCGGGCAGATCGTGATGGAGGGTTACGTCAAGCTGCGTCTTCCTGCATGGGGGCGGCGGCTGCTGACACGCTCGATCGCCGTGGTGCCGGCGCTGTGCGTGGCGCTGACCAGTGGCGATGCGGGCATTACGCGGTTGCTGTTGCTGAGCCAGGTCCTGCTGAGCCTGCAGCTTCCGTTCGCCGTCGTGCCACTGATCCGCTTCACGAGTTCGCGCAAGATCATGGGTTCGTTCGCCAACTCGCGCTGGGTAGTCGTTGCGGCCTACCTCATTGCGGCGTTGATAATCGGCCTCGACATCGAACTGATACGCAAAGCGCTCTTTTGAGCGCGTTCGCTGTTGCCTGCGCCGGAACGAAGCGGCCCTCTGTACGAAAGCGTACATTGCGGCGGTGGATCAGGTGACCACCACGACCCTTGTGGACATTGGCTTGCATTGCGCGCACATTGGCCTGATGACCGCCCTGGTAATCGTCGACGACGAGCCTAACGTGCTGAGTTCGCTGCTGCGGATGTGCATGAATCCGTTGGCAGTCCCGGCATTGCCGAAAGGGCTCGACGTGCAGACGTTCACATCGCCGGAAGACGCACTCGGCTACGTGCGCACGCACCCCGTCGACCTGGTGATTTCCGACTTCCGCATGCCGGTCATGGATGGCGCCGCGTTTCTCGCCGAGGTTCGGGCATTGCAGCCAGAGACCGCACGCATGATGCTCAGCGCGTTCACCGACATGCCGGGGATCGTCAGGGCGATCAACGACGCCGGAATTTTTCATTTCGTTGCCAAGCCGTGGAACGATACTGATCTGCGAACGAGCATCCTGAACGCGCTCGCGCATCGCGCGCTGCTGGTGGAAAACCGGCGACTTGCGGACGAACTTCGCGCACAAACCAACGTGGCGATGCGGCAGAAGCGTGAAATCGAACGCCTCGAAGCCGAAACACCCGGCATCACTCACGTTCGCTGGAGCGAAGACGGCGGCGTGTTGCTGGAACGCTGATCGTTTCGTTCTCTCGCGCTCAACGAGGACCTGCAGTGGCCGTCTTGCTCCCTGAATCGTCACCGAGCGCTCCTGCGCTGCACGATGGCCCGCAGACCGGCATCGCACTGGGTGCCGACAGCGGTGATGCGGCGCATCTGTCGTGGGTGCACACGCTCTACGAGCTGGGCCAGGCAATCACAGCGGGTCCCAGCCCGTACAACGTGCACCAGCAGATGCTGGAGCACATCGTCACCGGCTTCGGCGCCCATAGCGGATCGATCGCCCTGCGCATCGATCCCGGCGAAGACGTGCTGGAACTGGTCGCGGGGACCGACCTTCCGCCCGGAATGCTGGGCAGCCACCTGCCCCCCGGAGTCGGCGTTTACGGCCACGTCCTCGCCACCGGCGAATCACTGCTGATCAATGGGGACGTTGCGGAGACCAAGCTGCCAGTCTGCACCAACGAGCGATCGGATCGCAGCAAGCACTCGACGATGTGCTGGCCATTGCGCGTCAATGACCAGATCATCGGCGCGGTCGCGATCAATCGTTTGCCGGCACAGGCACGCTACACGGTTTCGGACCTCGACCGTGGCCAGGTGGTCACCAATCTGCTGGCCCTCGTGGTCGCGAATCACCGGATGCATCTCGAGCGCGAAAGCCGCATCGTCGAACTGTCGACGCTGAACGAACTGATGCGCCGCATGAACCAGCAGCTTGAGGAGGCGCAGGACCAGCTGATGCAGTCGGAAAAGCTCGCATCGATCGGGCAAATTGCGGCCGGAGTGGCCCACGAGATCAACAATCCGATCGGTTTCGTCCTTTCCAACCTGACGACGCTGGAATCGTACCTGCCCGGCATCTTCGGCTTGCTCGAGGCGTACGAAAGCGTCGAAACCGCGCCCGATCCCGCGGTGGCAAGGACGGCGGCCCATGCGCTGCGCGACAGCATGCAGTTCGATTACGTACGCGGCGACACCACCGCGCTGCTGAAGGAATCGCTGGAAGGCACCCTGCGTGTCAAGCACATCGTGCAGGACCTGAAGGATTTTTCACGCGGGGCGGTCAACGAACTGTGGGACACGATCGACCTGCACGAAGCGCTCGACCGGATGCTCAACATTGCCAAGAGCGAAATCAAGTACAAAGTCAGCATCGAAACCGCCTATGGGGACCTGCCGCTGGTGGAATGCCAACCGTCAAGGCTGCACCAGGTATTCCTGAACCTGCTGGTCAATGCGGCACAGTCGATCGAGGTGTCGGGTAGCGTGCGGATATCCACCGGGCGCACCGCATCGGAGGTGTGGATCTGCTTCGAAGACAGCGGATGCGGCATTCCGCACGACCAGTTGAGCCGCATTTTCGATCCGTTCTTCACCACCAAGCAGGTAGGCAAGGGAACGGGGCTCGGGCTGTCGGTCTCGTACGCCATCGTGAACCGGCATGACGGACGCATCGAGGTCGAGAGCGAAGTGGGCCGCGGAACCCGCTTCAAGGTTTGGATCCCGATCGTGCGCAAGCGCGAATATCCGGCAAGGACCGTTTCGGCCGAGTCAGGCATTGTTCAGCCGTCCGGCAATGCAGGGACCCTGGCCATCGCCTGACCGAACTTCGCGTACGCCGTCGCACGTCGATTTTGGCGCGACGACGATTGGACGCGTGAGCATCGGCCCGCAGCGGCGTCGAATCACGCAAGCCCGACGAGCGCACAGAGCGTTTCCAGTGTCGCGATGGTCGGCACCTCCTGCGCGAACGGATTCGCCGAGCCCTCTGCGACCACGCCCAGAAACGCAATCCCGAGGCTGACCGCGGCGTCGAACTCCGTCGTCGCATCTCCCACGGCCAATGTCTGCGAAGGCGCATAGCCGTAACGTTCAAGTATTTGCGCAAATGCGTCCGGCTTGGTTTGCGGACCTCCGTGAACGCTAAGGAAAAAACGCGCCAGTCCGCGGCGCTCGATGATGTCCTCGAGTTCATCGATCGACGTACCCGAAATGACGTGGAGATCGCTGCGAGCATGTGCGGCTTCAAGGAATTCCCGGGCACCCGGAACGAACGGACAGTCCAGCACCGCGCCATGCACGCGGCGCGTGAACTCCGCCGACAGCCGGTCGACGGTCGCATCATCGCCCGAACGCCCGAATATGTGTCTTTCGCAATGGCGAAACCGGACGCGGCGATTGACACCTCCATGCGCTCGCTGGTGTGCGAGTACCTCCGCCAGTTTGGCCAGCGACTCGCCCTCGTAGATTTGCTGGAAAGCCTGGATCTTCAACGCGACCGACTGCAGGATCACCCCGTCGAAATCCAGCAGAAAGGCAGCCGGCTGCTGCGGCAGCGCATGGGGCGCATGACGATGCGACATCTGACTTATTCCTCCTCGGCCGCGTTGCCCACGTCGATCAGCTTCACCGCCTCCGCTTCACTGCCCCGCGCATTGACAGGGATCACGAAGGCTTCGATCCAGATCGCAACTCGTCTTCCACATAGGCGCGCACGATGGCGTCGAAATCCGCGTCCGCCGTCAAACCGAGGGAGCGTGCCCAGGTGACATCCCACGTTGCGGGCCAGCTGCCGACGATGCGCTCCACAGCGTCGTCGCGTTGCCAGCGGACGAGTTGCACCGCGCCGTTGCCACCGGCCGCGCGCAAGGCCGCCACCATATCGTCCACGCTCACCGAGACACCCGGCAAGTTGACGGTGCGCTTGATCCCCAGCACGGCAGCGGGCACGTCGTGCAGTGCGATCAGCGATTCGATCGCCTTGCGCGGTGACAGCAGCCAGAGCCGAGTGTCGGCAGAAACCGGGCACACGGCCACCTGCCCGTTCAGCGGCTCACGAATGATGCCGCTGGCAAACGAAGAGGCCGCCTGGTTCGGCTGTCCCGGACGCACGCTGATGGTTGGCAACCGCGCCACGCGGCCGTCGACAAACCCCTTGCGCGAGTAATCGAGCAGCAGCAATTCGCCGATCGCCTTCTGGGCGCCATAGGACGATTGCGGATTCAACGCGGTCGCGTCGGTGACGGCCTCAGCCAACTGGCCACCGTAAACGGCAACCGAGCTGGTGAACAGCACGCGCGGCTTCGCACCTGCGGCACGGCAGGCTTCGAGCAGCAAGCGCGAGGCATCCATGTTGACGCGCATCCCCAGATCGAAATCCCGTTCGGCCTGCCCGCTGACCACCGCCGCAAGATGGAACACCGACGACGTTTCGCGGCCGACGTGTGCCGCAATGACCGATGGGTCCGCGATGTCGCCGGCCACCGCGTTGATCCGCGGGTCGTCGAATGAGGGCGCGGCCACGACATCCAGCAACGTGATGCACTCGATGGCCTCATCGCTGCCCGCAGCACCGCACAGCCTTCCCCGCGCAAGCAATGCGCGCGCGAGCCGCTGGCCGAGAAAGCCGGAGCCGCCGGTGATCAGCACGTTCAACGCAATTCCCGCCCGGATATCAGCAAACCACACTCCCCGTGAGTACCCAAGGATATCAGTGTCGATTGCTACGTCGCACGACAGCGACCCGTGACGCAAGGGCCAGGGATTACAGAAATCGAGGCGCAGTGGGCTGGAAATCGTTCGCCGCATCACACATGGCTTCAACTGCGGTGCACGACCCCGGCGGCAATGTTGAGTAAAATGACGCCTGTTCCATTTTTCCCGCCGCAGCGTTCCGCGGCAACCATGGGCGGTCCTTGCCTTGCCACCTTCGATAACGGTCACTCCAGCGTCCGCGCCGTCCAATCCGCAGCGCACGTCGTTCCGCATCCTCGGTGCGTTGAGCTTCTCGCACTTGATCAACGACATGGTGCAGTCGCTGATCCTCGCGATCTACCCGATCCTCAAGGGTGATT
>JBDTJK010000464.1:0-4531 GCA_039935875.1 Casimicrobiaceae bacterium | reverse complement strand
TCTTCGGTCGATGGCAGGATCTGCCGCTCGACGAGCCGGCGACGCATCTGACCGCGGATGAGGCCGCGGCATGGTGCCGCTGGGCGAACCGCCGCCTGCCGAGCGAAGCCGAGTGGGAAATGGCGGCGCTCCTGCGACCGGAATTCCGGTGGGGCCAAGTGTGGGAATGGACAGCCAGCCGATTCGCGCCGTACCCCGGCTTCGCTGCCCACCCTTACCGCGACTACTCCGTCCCGTGGTTCGCCGACCGCCGCGTGCTGCGTGGCGCCAGCCGGGCATGCTCGCCGCGCATCGCTCATCCGCGCTACCGCAACTTCTTTACCGCTGATCGCAACGATCTGCATAGCGGCTTTCGCGGTTGCGCACGCTAGACACACCCACTGCGGCACTGTAGGGGACTTCGTTACCAGCACATCTGACCCCTCTGTAGCGAACCCGGTTGCCCGATCGCCTCACGCTTGCGCTGCGTCAAAGATGGATGAGCAAAATGAATCTTAGCGAAGCCGAGCGGAACGAACTTAGTGCGATGCTGCGTAGCCGCACAAGCCGGTGGGGCAGGTGCGACGAGCGCGAGTGGGCGAGTGGTGCTGCCGGCGTACAGCACGCTCGGCATGATCTACCAACCAGCTTCCTTGATTCAGTCCGGGTGTACAACCCTCATAGAAATCACAGCGCTAGTGGGCGCCGAGTTCTCCCAGCAGTTTGCTGATCGCCTCGAACATTCCGGCCATCTCGCTCTTGGCATGCAGGAGCGGCAGCAGCGTGGCCATCGCGCCCAGTGTGGAACCCAGCAGTTGCATGAACGACCGCAGGTCGAACGGAATCACGCGCATTTGATCGATCCGCGCAAACAGGGTCCCCAACGTCGATTGCTCTGCGAGGTCGCGAAATTCTTCCTGCGGAGACTCCGCCTTGTCCCCGAACAACCAGCGAGCCTCGACCACTCGACAGTGCTCGGTGACGCGCTCGAGATAGGCGACGAGCGCACGTTTCCTGGTGCGGAAGAGCTGTTTGGTGAACATGAACAGTGGCAGCGTGAAGAGCAACGGCGCGCCAATCGTGAACAACACGAGCGGACCCCATACAGGCAAGGTCGACAGGTCGTAGTTCAACACGGCGATCTGATATCCCACCGGCGCCGCGACATTGCTGATGCCGTAGGCGAGTATGAACAGCGCGAATCGCCCTTGCGTCTCGCTGATAAAACCGATCCCGCCGGTGAGATCGGGGTGGGTGGCGTGCAGTTGCAGCCGCATGCGGGACACGCGGTACAGGTAGAAAATCCACAGGGTGATTTTCCAAATCAGGCGCATCCAGATGTAGTTGCTGAACGGTATCGCGATGAAAAACAACCAATAGCCGGCGGCTGTCAGGTTGTGCGAAAACTTGTCGCCATGAACGTGCCAGGTGGGTAACGGGTCCGAACCGAACTGCGGAACAAGGATCACCAGGGAGAAGACGTATGCCAACGCAATGCAGGATACGTCTGGCAAAAACGACTCACGCAATCGCTTGAGGGTCTGATTGACTTGATTGATCCGAGGAGCGTCGTTGAGGCTGATGATGCCGCAACGCGTGAATTGATCAGCAGCCTCGCGCGTGCTGCCGTCGATGATCACTTCTGCAACGAGGAAGAGCGGAAGTCCAATCAGGAATTGCACGTAGGCGGCAAAGTCCGCAAAGAAATTGGTAGGCGTCATCTCATTGCCGGTCAGACCCTGCCGCCAAGCGAGTATCGCCATCGGGACGTAGGTAATCAGAACGGCCACCAGGCATCGCCTGACAATGGGGAAAGGCGTATGAGTGCCGAGACCCATGCTCGCCCAGGTGCGCCGGAGCCAATCGCCTTCGAACAACGAGAATGGCGTTTGTGGCGCAGGTAGCGCGCCTTCGAGCGATGCGTCCTGCAGCGTTGCATCGATCATGCGCAGGTCATTCGCCGCGATCGCACATGACCGACCATAGGCGACGGAATTGTTCCCCGCTCATTTCTTCCTCCAGCTGCGCAACGGGTCCGGCTGCAACGAAGCGTTGAAAGCCGCCATAGCCGCCCGTTGCGCGCTTGTAATTGATTTCTCCGCAGGTCGTCGGTACTTTCCACGTTTTGCTGACGAAACTAAAGCGGAATCTCGCGCTTTCAGGGTCGCTGACGCTGGCGCGCGCTACCGCTTCCCCGGCCGCGATTGCGCGCGCGCTGTCGATCGGACGCGGCGCACTGGAAGGGGCCGGAACTCGCCACGCGTAGGCGAAGAGCGACAGGAACAAGCCGATCAAAACAGCAGTCACCGTTACTGGGACTGGTCGTAACCTGCGCATGGCCTACCTGATCGCTTCCACGGACTTATTTCCCTTCCTCGAGAACGTCGAGTTCAGCGCCATGTTCCGCTTGAAGACCTGGATCGCGGTTTGGTCGGAAACGTATCCTGCGCAACTTCCAGCGGGCTACCTGGCGCCCAGCAGCAACTGGGCAAACCAGGTTGCAGCGCAGTGTTCGCCCGATTCGTGATTTCCTGCTTCAAAACCACTTCGATGCGTGGCGTCCCCTTTTTTTTTGCATGGCGGTGATTGGCTAACGGAATTATAGGTGAACCCGCTCACGGCCATCGATTGTCCCTCCGGCCAGAAATCCCGGAAAAGTCCACCTCTCGCTGTCTGCCGCGTGGGGGAGCTTGACCGGCCCCGTGTTGCCATGCGGTGTCGTTCATCGTCTGCATGGGTGGCCGCGGAACGAGAACACGTGCGTCGGATGCTTGCCTCTACGCACGTCGATGATCGAATGCTCCAGAACGGATGGATCTACCCGCCAGGTAGCCACAAACCGGATCACCGTGGCCTCGGCATCGACACGGTCCATCCGGTTCCGTTCGCACGGTCGAGGCCGCCGGCAGGCTTCCGGAATATGACCGCGATGGCGGATCCGCTGCGCGTGGCCCTGTCTGCTTGTGGTGTAACATCATCGCGTGAAAATCTGCATCGTCTCGGACAGCCACGACCGCGCTGACGCACTCGAGCAAGCAGTGCGCGAGGCAAAGGCCAGAGGTGCCGAGGCGGTCATTCACTGCGGCGACCTGATCGGCGCGCAGACGGTCAAGCCGGCGCTTGCACACGGATTACCGGTGCATCTCGTCAACGGCAACAACATCGGCGACGTGCAGGCGCTGCACTTCCAGATGGCGAAAAGCGGTGGACTGCTTCGCTACCACGGCATGGATGCGCGCCTCGAGCTCGGCGGTCGCCGCATCTTCGCCGTCCACTACCCCGAGTACGCGCACGCGATGGCATGCACCGGCAACTGGGACCTGGTGTGTGCCGGCCACTCGCACGCGGCCGCCGTCGAGCAGGTGGCCAACGTTGCGGGCGGCCGCACCTGGCTGGTGAATCCGGGCACGGTGGCCGGGCTCGCAGCGCCCGCAACCTGGGCGCTCGGCGATCTCGCCGAGATGCGTTTCGAAGTATTTTCTATGGCCGCATAGCGGTTTTTTCGCGCCTGCCGCGCTTGCCGCCCCTACAATCGTCGCTTCCATGGGAGGCGTAACGATGTTCACAGTGAATCCGTTTGCCGAGCTTTCGGCGTCCATTTCGCCGGGCGTGATGCAGTCTTATGTCGTCGCCATGATCGTCCTGGTGGTGGCAGGGACGCTGTTCGACGTCGTGCATAAGGGCAGCGCCAGGTACTTCTTCGAGAACTGGCGGAAGTCGAAAGGCAAGGGCGCCAGGCCGGTCGGCGGCGGCGAAATGGCTTCGATCGCGCTAAAAACCAGCGTGGTGGACGTGCTGACCTCTGGGGAATTCTGCAACCCGAAGCGCCGTGTTGCGCACTTGCTGGGCATGTACGGCTTCGTGATCTACGTCGTGACCACGGCCATCCTGATCTTCGGCTACCCGACCCCGGCGACGCCGGCGCCGGGAATCTTGCCACTGCTGTGGTGGATCAGCGGCCTGATGGTCTGTGTAAGCGGCTACTGGTTCTGGTTCTTCATCCGGGTCGACGTCGTTGCCGAAGGCAACTCGCCGTTTCGCGTCGTGCGCGCGGACCTGTTCATCCTCTCGCTACTCGCCAGCGCGACGCTTGGCCTCGTGTGGGCCTTCCTGCAAGCGCGGGGCAGTGCCGGCGCCGCCACGTTCTTCTTCGTCCTGTACATCCTGGCGACGACGGTGCTGTTCGCCGGGGTGCCCTGGTCAAAGTTTGCGCACATGTTCTTCAAGCCGGCGGCGGCCTTCGAGAAACGAGTGTCCAAGGCCAATGGTACAGCCGATAATTTGCCGACGCTGAGCCGTGACGACCCCGAGCAACAGAACCGGCACTCCATGGAACTGTTGAAGGACGCTCCGATGAACATGGGGCTCGGCATCAAGCGCGAAGCGCCCCGGCACTATTGAATTGACTGGCAGCCCGCACGTTTCTCTGGATTAGATAAGGAGCTGGAACAATGCCTACCTTCGTCTATATGACGAGGTGCGACGGATGCGGACATTGCGTCGACATCTGTCCCTCGGACATCATGCACATCGATAAGACCTATCGTCGTGC
>JBDTJK010000463.1:0-10233 GCA_039935875.1 Casimicrobiaceae bacterium | reverse complement strand
CCCAAGACGGTGGAGACCTATCGCAGCCGCATGATGCAGAAGCTCGACATCTCCAACCTGCCCAACCTCGTCAAATTCGCGATCCAGCATGGCGTGATCCAGATCGACTGAACACCATCGCGCTACTTCCTGCAGCGCGACATCGACCTCCACGCGCAACGTTGCGCCTGTTCCTGCGCGCGGTAGCGGTGTCTCTGCGCGCGCGCAGTGCGAGCGCCAGTCCGGCGGCGCGGATCGGAGGCGACTTTCATCTACCGCTTCGCCTCGGCGCTCAAGTTTGGCGCCATCGAATGTCGTGACGCGGCCCGCTTACCCGTTTTGCCCGCAGCCCGGCGACGCTCCCCAGCGATCCTGCGACCGTGATAGCCAGGCCGAACATCACCGGGCCGCGCAGCAGCCACTTCCAGCGCTGGGAACGCGGGGCGGCACAGTCGGCAAACGCGCCGCCGCATGGCGCTAGCGATTGCTGCAGCAGGGAGCATCGTTAGCCGGCGGTGGCTCCGCTCCGCGGTCAAGTTCTCCCCACCGAAAACATCAAGCATTCCCGATGGCGTTATGCGTCTCCGCAGCCCATGGTCAGAGAATCGACTCCGCAGCGGAAGGGGTAGCTATGTTCAAACACCTTCTGCTGCCGAACGATGGCGCTCCAGTGTCCGAAGCGGCGTTTCAGAGTGATGAAATCAGCGAGGTGTATCAATGCCAAGGTGACGGGATTTCATGCCATACCTGAATTCCACGTCTTGACCTACCGCATGCGGGCCGAAGCGATAACCCCGTTCGCCG
This sequence comes from Casimicrobiaceae bacterium, assembly GCA_039935875.1. Lineage (GTDB taxonomy): Bacteria > Pseudomonadota > Gammaproteobacteria > Burkholderiales > Casimicrobiaceae > VBCG01. Next base: position 9,450 of record JBDTJK010000463.1, on the reverse strand, counting down.
ATGGCCACGTGCCAGAAACGATCTATCAATCCGTGCGACAAGCCTTTAGCGACAAAGAACTGGTGGATTCGACCATCGCGATCGTTGCGATCAATGGCTGGAACCGCCTCGCGATTTCATTCGGCTCGACCGTGGGCGGATATCAACCATCGCCCAACGCCGTCCGAACGTGAGCCCTGCGCGGTGGGTGCCACGCCGTATGGGGCCGCTGGTTGTCGGCGTCCACTGCATCATCCCGCCTTACGGTCAACATCAGAACCCCCATCATGGCCGACACATGCCTTAGTACCCTGAAGACCGGCGCTTCCCAGGAACGGTACGATTTCGCGATCAAGCTGCCGCAGATGGGCGTCAAGTACACGCGCCCTCGGCGGCCGCCAATCGCTATTGACTTGCCTGATGAGCGTCGGGCACGCGTTGAACGCGCGGCGAGGATGACGTCACGCATCGAGGCGATGGGGCGTGCTGCGTGACCGGGGGAACCGACATCGCCGCAAGCGAGACCTCAGAGATGTCGATGCAACGTCAGGACGATGATGCGCTCGCTCGCGTCTTCAACGCGTATACGGTAACGGCCACGCTTTGGTTGCTGTTCGCCACCGCGGTGGGCATCGTGCTCGCCTACAAGTTCGGCGCACCCGACTTTGGTTCCGGCGCCTGGTTGACGTTCGGACGGCTGCGCCCGATCCACACCAACGCCACGTTCTATGGCTGGGCCAGTCTCGCGCTCGTCGGATTGGCCTATTACGTTGCCTCACGCAGCTCTCGCACGCCGCTTTACAGCGTGAAGCTCGCCTGGGTCGGGCTGGTGTTGTTCAACGTGGCGGCGCTTGCCGGCACGGTCGCGCTCGATCTTGGCTACAACGACGGCAATCTCGAGTATCGCGAATGGCCCTGGCCGGTTCGACTGGTGTTCCTCGCCGCGCTGGTCGTCACCGCCTGGAACCTGATCGCGACCGTCGCGCGGCGGAGCACCGAAGGCATCTATCTTTCCAACTGGTACACCATCGGCGGCGTACTGTGGACCTGCATCATCGCCGTCGTGGGGATCTTGCCGTGGTATCAGCAGGGGCTCGGCCAGGTGTCGGTCTCCGGCTACTACATGCACAACGCCGTGGGTATGTGGTTCACGCCGCTGGCACTTGGCATCTTCTATTACGCATTACCCAAGCTCCTCAGCCGGCCGATCTATTCCTACGCGCTCGGCGTGTTCGCGTTCTGGACCAATCTCGTGTTCTACCCGATCCTCGGCGCGCATCATTTTCTGTTCAGTCCGCTACCATGGTGGCTGCAGACCACGGCCATCGTATTCAGCGTCGCCATGCTGGTGCCGGTATGGGGCGGCAGCGCCAATTTCCTCCTGACCATGCGCGGGCGAATCCGCGATATGGCGCATTCCTATCCGCTGATGTTCATCTTCGTCGGCGTGATCGGCTATCTCGTCGGTTCCACGCAGGGCACCTTCGAGGCCTTTCGCTCGCTGCAGGAGGTGTGGCACTTCACCAACTTCACTGTAGGCCACTCGCATCTGACCATGTACGGTTTCGTCACGTTCGCGATCTGGGGTGGCGTATATGCCTTGCTACCTTTGGCGACCGGCAAGGAGCCAGGACAACTCGGACTGATGCTGCATTTCTGGCTGGCCGTCGTCGGCAGTTTCATTTATGTCATTTCGCTGTCGATCGGTGGCACGATTCAAGGCCTCTACTGGATCCGTGGCCTGCCATTCATCGATTCGGTGGTGGCCATGCAGTCGTACTTCGTCTGGCGCGGGGTCGGTGGCGCGCTGATGTTCCTGAGCCACATCGTTTTCGCATGGAATGTATGGCGCATGACTTATGGCCGCGCGGGCAAGATCGCGCCGCCCAGCTCGAGTGTTGCCGCCGGAGAGATTGCGCAATGAACAAGCTGGTGCTGATCGCGGGCGGCTCGACGCTGGTTTACGCGATCCTGGCCATCATGATGGGTGTATTGCCCGGTATCGAGTTGTCGAAAACGCCGCCGGGTCCGGGTGTCGAACCGCTGACTGCACTGCAGGCCGAGGGTCGCGAAGTCTTTGTTGCCAATGGCTGCAGCTATTGCCATACCCAGCAGGTACGTCCGCTACCGCAGGACAAGGTCTTCGGTCGCCCGTCTGCGCCGGGTGATTTCGCCTACCAGACACCGGAGCTGCTGGGCTCGGAACGCACGGGGCCGGATCTCACCAACATTGGTGTACGCCAGCCAAGCGCGGTGTGGCAGTACATCCACCTCTACAATCCACGCGCGGTGGTGCCTGAATCCGTCATGCCGTCCTTCGACTGGATGTTCGCCGTCGTCGACCAGGCGCCGCCCGGGATCACGGCCGTGCCATTGCCCAAGCCCTATGCCCCTGCGCACGGCGTGGTGGTGCCGACGCACGAGGCGCAGGCGCTGCTCGCCTACCTGTTGTCGCTCAAGCAGCCCGCCCTGCCCGGTGGCGGCAGCGAGGGGGGCAGCGGAGCCGGCAGCGCCATGACGCCCGCGAACGAAATGTCCGGCACCGGCGCGTTATCCGCTTCCCCCCCTGCCGCGACGCCTCCGCCGGGCGTGCAGGCATCGGGCGCAAGCGGTTACGACGCGGCCAAGGGGAAGGCGCTCTTCGGTGCCAACTGCGCCGCGTGCCACCAGGCGAGCGGGGACGGCGTCGCGGGGGCGTTTCCGCCACTCAAGGGCAACGCGGCCGTCAACGACGCGGATGCGAGCATGCATATCCACGTTGTGCTACATGGACTGCAGGGTGCCAATGTTGGCGGCGTCACCTACGCGAGTCCGATGCCGCCGTTTGACGCCGCGTTGAGCGATGCCGACATCGCGAACATTGTTGATTACGAGCGCAGCGCCTGGGGCAATCACGGCGCGCCGGTGACGGCGCAGCAGGTCGCTGCCGAACGTGCCAAGGGCAGGTGAGAGGAAGGTCGCCTTGGAACATCATCTGATCGGACCGTATTGGGGCAACATCGTCATCATCGTCGTGGCCGGCACCATTACCGTGGCCTGCTTTGCAGCGATGTTCTGGATGCTGTTGCGCCCGGGCGAAACCGACCCGCATCACCCCAAGTACGACATACTGCGAGACGATCGCCGAAACGAGGTGCTGCCATGAACAAGCCGCGTGTTCGCGTGTATCTGGACGACAACCCGCAACCGATCATCGACCGGGAGCTGCCCGCCGATGTCACGCTCGATACCCATGACATCGTGGATGGGCGGCACCGCCTTGTCATTCGCGCGCAAGATCAGACCGGTCGTGAGGGTGTCGAGGAAATTCCATTTCAGGTGCACAACGGACCGGGCATCATCATTTCCGGGCTACGTCCACACGCGATCCGGCGCGGTAATGTGCACTTTACCGTGGATGCTTTCAGCACCGACGATCCGTTTGACCCGCGCCGGGCCGAAGCGCGTTCGATGATTCCAGTCTGGGTGTGGGTGATGTCACTGTTCGTCGTGGCGTGGGCCGTGTGGTATGCCGCGCGCATGTGGGATGTGCCCGCGGAGTTTGCCCAGTCGCCCACCTACCGCAGCCACGCAGCGGTTCCGGCAAAATAGCCGTATTGTCGCGATCCCTTCGGGGCGGCGGCGCGAAGGTCTCGCGCCAGCACGCTCTTGCCCGCGGCGCAGTGGCCCCGATGGTGCCAAAATCATTTCAGTGGACGAGTCTGGCGCGATAGTCGTGTACTTGTGTCGGCGTCATCGTGCGTACGCGCTGCGCGGCAATGTCGGCCGGGGTCACCGCTGCCAGGATTCCCTTTTGCGCTTGACCGGGCCAGCCGCCGCGTACGAAGTTCACCACGGCCGCAATCTCGGCATTCGACAGATGATCCAACGGCGGCATGCTTCCGTTGTAGGTCTGGCCGTCGACCTCAATGGGGCCGCTCATGCCGTGCAAGACCACGAGTACCGGAAATACACTGTCCTTCGCCACGTCGGGATTGCCGGCGAGCGGCGGGAAGTAGCCGGGCTGGCCGCGTCCTTCCGCACCGTGACAAGTCGCACAGTTACGCGCGAAGACGGCATGGCCGTCCGTCGCCGCGGCCTGCGGCCCGGCGGCAACCGTTGCTGGTGGCGCGTTGGTTCCCAGATAGGTCGTCAGGTAGGTCAGGAGCTCAGCGCTCTCCTGCGGGGTGGCCGTGAAGCCGTAGTCGTGCATGCTGGCGAGTACCGCGCGCCATTGGGCAGGTAGCAGGCCCTTCGCGTCGACGACGTACTGCAGATCGTGGCAAGTCTGGCACTTGGCGTAAACCAGGTCCGCCCCCGGACCGTCGGGGACACGTATGCCTTCGCCACGCGCGGCGACCGTGCCCACGACGAGCAGCGTTGCACCGATCAGTTGGATCCAACCGGCCAACATCGGGCGCCCGCGTTGGGCTGCTCCGCACGCGCGCCCGGTCACCTCAAGCGACCTGGAATCCCACGCGGTCGACGCCGTGCCAGTTCCAGCCACCGGGGTTCCATGTCGACAGTCCATCGGTCGGCTGCGTGCGACCCCAGTTGTCGATCGCGCGCACCCAGACCTCATGCGCACCCGAATCGAGTGGGACGCGGGTTTTCCAATGGTGCCAGGCGTAAGGTCCGTCCGATGCGTCGACATCGGTCGCAAGCCAGGACTTGCCCTGATCGAGCGATATCCTGACCTCGGTCAGCGGCACCACGCCATCGTTCCATGCCACGCCATTGAGTTCGACGGTACCGCGCGGGACCGTCTGTCCCGCCATCGGTGCAAATACGACGCTCATGACCTGGAAACCCCAGGTGGGCGTGCTGTTCTGTTGCGTCAGGTCCTGGGTCGTGAACTTGCCCGGCTCGACTGGTTCCAGCGGCATCCGGTACGTCTTCTGCATCAGTGCGCTCGGGGTCTCCTGATCCATCAGCAACAGGTCGGTCAGCCACTTGACGTTCATGTTGCCGTAGTAGCCCGGAATGATCAGCCGGACCGGTCCGCCGTGAATCGTGGGGATCGGCTCGCCGTTCATGCGCAGTGCCAGGATGGCGTCGGTGAGTTGCGGTGAGGCGAGCCGAACACTCTTGATCAGGTCCGCTCCTCCGGCCACCGGCGGAACATCCTTGCCGTTGGCGGTGAGGAAACGCACGCTGTCGCTTGGACTCAATTCGAGGCTCGTCAGCAACTGCATCAGTGGCACGCCTTCCCACGAAATGTTGCCCATGCCGCCGTGCTTCCAGCCCGAACCGGGCGTCTTGGCCTTCGACCAATAGTACGAGCGCCCGTTGCCTGCGCACTGCATGACCGCAACGCGCGTGGCTTGTGGCATCTTCTCGAGGTCGCTGACTTTGAGGGTCTTGGGTCGCTGCACCAGCCCCGACACCAGGATCGTCCAATCCCGTGTTGCCTCCGCGTCGGCCGGCGCGACGGTGGCCACCCACTTGCCGGAGCCGTCCACCGGGAAGTGACAGCGGTTGTACAGGATGTCCTTCGGTGTGAAACGGTGCCCGCGCAGCAGGTCCAGCGGCGTCTCCATCACGCCCAACTTCGCGTTGTGGACGATCATCTTGGCGCTCTTGCCAGCGATGATCTGCGATGCGTCAGCTGTATCCGCCGCGTACGTGAGCGGTATTCCGCCTGGCACACCGACGATACCGGTTGCACCGGCCGCAGCGGCCATTTGCAGGAACATTCGACGATCGACAGTGCTCACGGTGCGCCCTCCATGCATGTTCGCCGTGCCAGCCGGCATACGGCGGTGCTCGACACGGGTGGTTCATCCGCAACGAGTCGATTTTACAAGGCCACGAATGTGGCAAACTCAAGAACGCCGAAGCCAGCCGACCTCACGAGAATGCGCGAGTCCCCCTCTGACGCGAACCGGCGCGAACGACACCCTGCCACGCGCCCGATACCGGTTAGACAATAATCCCCGTCGTGGCGAATGTCCATCCGATTGGCTCGGTATTTCGCGTAGGGAGATCTTGATTTGTTCCGCGTTATCCGCTGCCCCGGGCAGCGCTAAAGCGTGACGATACCGCGCTGCTGAGGCCGTCGCTGCGCCTGGGCGCTGCGCTTCCAGCGCCGCCAGTTGCGCACGTTGGTCCCTTTCCTTCAGGTACCGCGCGGCGATGTCGCGGCCGATAGCCGTGGCGCCGATGGCCGTCGCCGATCACCTTGTGCGCGGTATGGCCGGATATCGCTTCCACAACGGGATTTCACAGCCGATTCAGCTTTTTACGTTCGGCGAAGATGATGGTGTCTGCACCGGTTGTGTCTTGATCCGTGGAGAAGCGAGGGCGCGTCGGGGCGGTGTCCGCTCCGATACATCAGTGCGCAGCGAAAGAGGCGAGTGCCGCATGCGACTCATGCGAGATCACGTCCTCGACGTGAGGGTGACCTATCCCGACGTGCGAGGAATTGCGCGCGGAATCCGAATTTGAGCGAGCGATGGCACAGGCGGACGGCGATGGCGTCGAGATCGCACATTAGCTGCGCGGAGGAGATTGAGCGTGACTCCGCCCGACCCAGCCCCTGCACGAGCATCGGATAGGCGTCGCTCTTCGGCGGTCTGGAGGCCATTTACCGCTTCTGGTTGAAGAAAGCTACATCGCGCAGGTTTCCGCGCCCGAAAATCCCTGAAATGGAGGGAATATGGTCGCGCAGGCGGTTGAATACGCAGAATCAGCGTGCATGTTGTAATGGTTGCGTGCGTTCGCTGCGATCGCGCGCGTGAAGTGCGTTCCCGAACGGAGACTTGACGTGATGCGATGGCCGTGGACAGTTTGCATAGGGGCAGCTTGCACGTTGCTGGTGGCCGGTGCGCTGGCAACCGGTGCGCCGGTTGCATCTCCGGTTGCGCCGGGTTTCGTGGCACGTATCGACCTGCAAGGACCCATTGGTCCCGCGGCGGCCGAGTATTTCGACAACGCGTCCAAGCGCGCCATCGATGATGGCGCAGTCGCGATCCTGTTGCGCGTGGATACACCCGGCGGTTTGTCCGAATCGATGCGCCAGATCATCAGTCGCATGCTGGCGCTGAAGATCCCCGTGTTGGGTTATGTCGCGCCGGAAGGTGCACGTGCCGCTTCCGCCGGCACCTATATCCTGTATGCCGCACAGATTGCAGCGATGGCGCCGGCGACGCATTTGGGTGCGGCTACGCCGGTTTCCCTGGGCGGCATCACGCCAATGCCAGACCCGCTGGAGCGTGCCAAGGACGACACAACGGCGCATGGCAAAGCCACCGCGCCTGCCGACAAGCCGGCGACGGATACGGCGCCAAAAGTGCAACCCAAACCTGCTGGTGACGCGGAATCCAACAAGGTTCTGAACGACGCGATCGCCTATATTCGCTCGCTCGCGCAATTGCGCGGCCGCAATGCCGAGTGGGCCGAGCAGGCAGTGCGCGGCGCCGCGACCTTGACCGCAAGCGAAGCCGCGGCAATGCACGTCATCGATTTCGTTGCGGCCAATGCAACCGACGTCTTGAATCAGGCCGATGGCCGCCAGGTCCGGGTGGGCGACCTCACGGTGACGCTCGCACTCAAAGGGCTGGAAGTGCGCGAGTACGCGCCTGACTGGCGCACCGGTTTTTTGGCAATCATTACCAATCCCACCATTGCGTACGTGCTGTTACTGGCCGGCATCTACGGTTTGGTGCTGGAAGCATTTCATCCCGGCGCGATGTTACCCGGTATTGCCGGCGCCATCTGCCTGTTGATCGGCTTGTATGCGCTGCAAATGTTACCGGTGAATTACGCAGGCTTGGCGCTGATGGCATTGGGTGTGGGCATGCTTGTCGCCGAGGCCTTTACACCAGCCTATGGCGCGCTGGGGATTGGCGGTATCGTCGCGTTCGTGGTGGGATCAATCATGTTGCTCAATACGGGTGTTCCCGGCTATACGGTCAATCTGGGTGCGATTGGCGGCATCGCAGCGGGTGGAATCGGCCTGCTTGCTGCAGTGCTCTGGCTGGTGATGCGATCGCGGCGCGCGCATGTGATCAGCGGCGATCAACAGATGCTCGATGCGCGCGGCGAGTTACTCGGTCCGATTGAGGCAGGTGGCTATGCGCAGGCGATGATGTATGGTGAGCGCTGGCGTGTGTGCAGTCCGGTCGCGCTGTCCGCCGGCACGCGGGTGCGCGTGGTGCGTCGCGAAGGCTTGTTGCTTTGGGTCGCGTCGGAATGATTCGTGCGCCGCAGATGTTTCATTGAAAGGAGGAAGTCATGTTTGGATTTGTTGGCGTCCTGGTCATCATCGTCGCGCTGTTGCTGTTCTCGACCATCAAGGTGCTCCCCGAATATCAGCGTGGCGTGATCCTGACCATGGGCCGTTACACCGGCACCAAGGGTCCGGGCTTGATTTTGCTGGTGCCGGTCATGCAGCGCATGATCCGCGTCGACTTGCGTGTCAACGTGATGGATGTACCGCCGCAGGATGTAATCTCGCTCGACAACGTTTCGGTGCGCGTCAACGCGGTGGTGTATTTCCGCGTGGTGGATCCGGAAAGGGCCATGCTGCAGGTCGCCGATTTTTATAACGCGACTAGCCAGCTTGCGCAGACCCGGTTGCGTTCGGTGCTGGGCCAGCACGAGCTGGATGAAATCCTGTCCAAGCGCGATGCGATCAACCACACCCTGCAAATCATGCTCGATGAAGCTACCGATCCATGGGGCATCAAGATTTCCGACGTCGAAATCAAGGATGTGGATATCAACGAGACCATGGTGCGCGCAATTGCGCGCCAGGCCGAGGCCGAGCGCGAACGCCGCGCCAAGGTGATCCATGCCGAAGGGGAATTGCAAGCTGCGGAAAAACTGCGAGCCGCCGCGGAGACACTGTCACAGCAGCCGCAGGCGATGCAGTTGCGTTACCTGCAGACGTTGGCGGACATGTCCAATAGCGGCAAGGCCTCGACCATCGTGTTCCCGCTGCCGCTGGATCTGTTCAAGCCGCTGATCGAGGGGTTTGCGGCAAAACGACCCCCGGCGCAAGGCTGATGTGAAAATGAGGTCACGCGTTCATTTGGCCAAGGCAGGTAAATCAACCTGACTTCATTGTTTGGAGAAAATACCCATGGCCGCCGGCTGGGCAGGTGACAGTGCGGTACAGGATCAGCGGTGCAGGATCTGATCGGCGCGACGATCGAAGTGCGGTCTGGGACAAGGAGGGAGCTCTATTGGCGGCTAAAGCCGGCGCGGCAGCAAGGACAGTCAGTTAGGTCAGTCTGTTGCGTTGAGCGCCACGCCGCCGAATCGGCGTTGTCGTCACCGGTGCCGAGTCAGCCTTGCGGTGCATCGCTCGCCGGACGCGGCGCCGCCTCGTCCGGGTTTTCTTGGCCTCGAAACTCGCATCGCAGGTTCGAGCTGCAACACGTCATCAGTTCGGACGAGCGACTTCAATTCCGTGCGGATTGTCAATAAACGCCGCGGTGCGCATCGAGGCCGCGGATCGGTGAGGCGGTGATCGCCACCGGCTCGCGC
>JBDTJK010000462.1:0-4335 GCA_039935875.1 Casimicrobiaceae bacterium | reverse complement strand
GTCTGTGGACGGAGCTTCTCCTGGCCGACGTAGTGGGACCATCCGCCGCCGCTTTTGCCGATGCAACCGCACATCATCAGCATGTTGATGACGCCTCGGTAATTCATGTCACTGTGGTACCAGTGGTTCATGCCGGCACCGATGATCACCATCGAGCGACCTTCGGTCTTCTCGGCGTTCTCCGCAAATTCGCGGGCCACGGTGATTACCTGGTCGCGAGGCACTCCGGTGATCTGCTCCTGCCACGCCGGCGTGTAGGGTGTGTTGTCGTCGAAACTGGCTGCGGCCATCTCGCCCGGCAGTCCTCGCGCAATGCCGTACTGTGCCACCTGGAGATCGAACACGGTGGCCACCAGGGCCTCGCGCTTGTCACCTGCCTCGCCAAGCGCAATGCGCCGCACCGGTACCGTGCGCACGAGGACATCACTTTGGGTGTTGCCTGGGAAATGCTCGTTGACGACACCGCCAAAGTAGGGAAATCCAACCTTTGCGCAGTCTTTACTCGGTGCCTCTCCCTCGAGCAGCGATAACCTGAGCTTCACCTCGTCGCCGTGCCCCGCCTCGCGAGCTTCGAGATTCCACTGTCCGGCATCCGGCCGGCCGTCCGGTCCCCAGCGAAAGCCGATCGTGCCGTGCGGGACTACGACCTTGCCGCCCTCGTCCGAGGCGACGGTCTTCCATTCCGGATTGTTGACCTGACCGAGCTTGTCATTGAAATCGGAGGCGCGCACGTAGCGGTCGGGCACCATGACGGTATCGCCGTTTTCGAGCTTGTGTTCCTTCAGCAGCACCAGCATCGGCAGGTCGGTGTAGCGGCGCGCGTAGTCGTCGAAATAGGCCGAACGATTCCTGCCGTTACCCCCGAAGTAGAAGTCCTTCAGGATCACGTGGCCCATCGCCATCGCCACTGCGGCGTCCGTGCCCTGCTTCGGATGCAACCACACGTCGGAGAGTTTCGAGACTTCGGAATAGTCCGGCGTGATCGCGACGGTCTTGGTACCTTTGTAGCGGACTTCGGTGAAAAAATGCGCGTCGGGCGTGCGCGTCTGCGGTACGTTGGAGCCCCAGGCAATGATGTAGCTGGAGTTGAACCAGTCGGCCGACTCCGGCACGTCGGTCTGCTCGCCCCAGACCTGGGGACTCGCCGGCGGCAGGTCGCAATACCAATCATAGAAGCTCAGGGATACGCCACCGATCAGGCTCAGGTAACGACTACCCGACGCGTAGCTGATCATCGACATCGCGGGAATCGGCGAGAAGCCGACGACCCGATCCGCACCGTGCGTCTTGATGGTGTATACGTTTGCGGCAGCGACGATTTCGTTGACCTCGTCCCAGGTCGAGCGCACGAACCCGCCGAGGCCGCGCACACCCTGATAATCGCGCCGCGTCGCATCGTCCTGCACGATCGACGCCCAAGCCTCCACCGGCTCGTGAGCCATGCGCGCTGCACGCCAGTGCTTGAGCAGCCGGCCGCGCACCATCGGATACTTCACGCGATTCGCGCTGTACAGGTACCAGCTATAGCTTGCGCCGCGCGAGCAGCCCCGCGGCTCATGGTTGGGCATGTCCCAGCGCGTGCGTGGATAGTCAGTCTGCTGCGTCTCCCATGTGACGATGCCACCTTTCACGTAGATTTTCCACGAGCACGACCCCGTGCAGTTGACGCCGTGCGTCGAGCGCACGATCTTGTCGTGGGCCCACCGGTTGCGATAGGCGTCTTCCCAAGTCCGATCCTCGCCTGTGGTCACCCCATAGCCATCGGAGAACGGCTCTTTCGGGCTCGAAAAATACGTCAGTCGATCAAGAAAATGACTCATCAGGGTTCTCCGCAACAGCCGGTTTGCAGGGACATCATGGGTTCTTCACGTACGCGTTGGAGCGCAGGTAGAACCACCAGTTGAGAATGAGGCACAGCGCATAGAATGCTGCGAAGCCGTACATTGCCATCTCGGGCGTGCCATGCGTGATCTGCTGACCGATGACTACCGGTGCGGCGAAGGCGCCATACGCGGCGACAGCCGACGTCCAGCCGAGTACCGGGCCTGCCTGCTGGCGGTCAAAGATGACGCCGATGGTGCGGAAGGTCGAGCCGTTGCCGACCCCGGTGGCGGCGAACAGCACGACGAAGAGCGCGAGGAAAACGAAGAAGTACTGCTCGGGTGTCGCCGAGTGGTAGGCCTTCATCATCACGTAGCCCACCGCCACCGAAACCACGACCATCGTCGCCGACACCCATTGCGTGACGATCGAGCCGCCGATCTTGTCGGCAATCCAGCCACCGACCGGGCGGGTCAATGCACCGACGAATGGTCCGATCCACGCATAGGCGAGCACCGGCAACCCGTTCGGATTGGTCTGCGTGTGGGTCATCACACCGGCCGCATCCGGAACATGTATGACGTCGAAGATGACCTTCATCGACAGCGGCAGTGCCATCGAGAAGCCGATGAACGAACCGAAGGTGACGATGTAGAGGATCGTCAGCGCCCAGGTGTGCTTGTTGCGGAAGATCTCGAACTGCTTGGCCACGCCCTCCCTCATCGGGCCGAACGCCGCAAGCTTCATCACCGTAAGCATGAGCATGATATCGAGCGGAATTGCCACCCACACGTTGAGCAGCCCCAGGCCCGTTGGCGCCGGCAGGTATAGCCAGAGCATGAAGATAGACGGCACGAATGCCAGCGTGTACAGGTAGGTAATCTTCGAAAAGGCGACAAAGGCGTTGCCGGGATTGGGCGAGATCGACTTCAGGTTGTTCATCCCGAACCAGCACAGCACCGACAGCGGCACCAGCGACAGCACCCAGGCGAAACCGGAATTCTGGATCCAGGTTGGCGTGCCCGCGGCGATCTTGCCGAAAATCCAGCCACTTTCCTTGAGCAGGGTTGCCGGTTGCCCGCCCCATACGCCGAAGATGCCGACCGTCATGACCAGCGGGATGACGATCTGCATTGTTGTCACGCCGAAGTTGCCGAGACCGGCATTCAGTCCGAGCGCCGTGCCCTGCAGCCGTTTCGGGAAGAAGCCGCTGATGTTGGACATCGACGACGCGAAGTTGCCGCCGCCGACGCCGCACCACAATGCCATCAGTTGGAACGACCACAATGGCCAGTCCCTGTGCTGCAGCACGATGCCGGTGCCAAGCGCCGGTGCAAGCAGCATCGCCGTCGTCAGGAAGATCGTGTTGCGGCCGCCAGCGAGGCGGATCAGGAAAGATGCCGGGATGCGCATCGTCGCACCGGCAATGCCGGCGATCGCGGTAAGCGTGAAAAGCTCGGCCTGCGTGAACGGAAAGCCGAGGTTCAACATCTGCACCGTGATGATGCCCCACATCCCCCAGACCGCGAAGCCGCAGAGTAGCGCCGGAATGGAGATCCACAGGTTGCGGTAGGCGACGCCCTTGCCGGTGGTCTCCCAGAAGTCGTTGTCCTCGGGACGCCAGTCGAGGATGTCGGCACGACTTCCGCGCTTGGCTAGCGGCGCAGCAGTGCTGGTCGTGCTGTTGGTAGCAGACATGAATTTCCTTGGTGGATTGGCCGCGGTGCTAGTCGTGCAGACCGAATGCCTGGGCATTGGGGCCGATAACCTCGGCCCGACGCACCTCGGTGAAATACATCCAGATCAACGACACCCAGACTACGCCGTACATCAGCATGAAGGCACTGGAGCGAATGCCGGTAAGGTCCATCAGCGCGCCGAACATGATCGGCAATACAAAGCCGCCAAGACCGCCCGCCAGGCCGACGATTCCCGATATGACGCCGATATTTTCCGGGTAATCCTCGGATATGTACTTGAACACCGACGCCTTGCCGAAAGCCCAGGAAACGCCGAGGATGAAGATGACCAGCGCGAACCACCAGACGTTGAGACCGAGGTGGAACGTTTTGGGTCCATCGGCGGTGAGGATGGTGAAATCGGTCTGCGGATACGAAAGAAGAAAGAGACAGATCCAGCTCACCCACAGCACCCACCACGTCTGCTGGTGCGCACCCACCTTGTCGGAGAGCCACCCTCCCATGGCGCGCAGCACCCCGCCGGGCAGCGAAAAGCAGGCGGCGAAGAGCGCCGCAATGCGGATGTCCAACCCATACTCGCCGACGTAGTACTGGACCATCCACAGGCTCAGCGCCACGTAGCCGCCGAACACGATCGAGTAGTACTGGCAGTACTTCCAGACTTTCGGGTCCTTGAGCGCTTGCAGTTGCTCGCGCCAGGTGATCGACGAGTTGACGCGATGGCTCGGATCCGAGTAGCTGAATGCCCAGAACAACAGCGCGGTACCCAGCATGATCGCTGCATAGACCTGTGGCACCAGCGTCCATCCGAACG
>JBDTJK010000461.1:0-3014 GCA_039935875.1 Casimicrobiaceae bacterium | reverse complement strand
CCGCTCTACGCGGCGCTGGCGACCGAATACAGCTTCTACGGCCTGCTCGCCGCCGATGCGCTTGGCAGGCGGCCGTCGATGACCAGCACGCCCGCGCAGCCGACGGCGCAATGGCTGGCCGATTTCGGCACGCACGCCAACGTGCGGCGGGTGATCAAGCTGGCCGAGCTGGACATGCGCTCCGATTCCGTCCGCGAATGGGCAAACATCGTGCGCGGCATGGACGACGAGACGCTGCTCAAGGCGGCAGAGTTCGCGCGCCGTGCCGGACTGTCCGACCGATCGATCAACGCTGCCGACCGGACGCTCTCGCGGCACGATTTCGCGCTGCGCTATCCGACGCCGTACGAGGCGCAGTTCCTTGCGGCCGCGCAGGCAAACAATGTCGAGGCGCCCCTGCTGTATGGGATCGCGCGCCAGGAATCGCGCTTCGTTGCGGACATCGTGTCATCGGCCGGTGCGATGGGACTGATGCAGCTGATGCCGCCGACGGCGCGCTGGGTATCGCGACAGCTCAATCGCACCGATTACCGTCCGGACGCGATCACCGCGGTGGACGTCAATTCGCAATTCGGCGCGTACTACCTCAAGTACTGGCTGGATCGTCTCGACGGGCAGCCCGCGCTTGCGGCGGCCGCCTACAATGCAGGTCCCGGACGTGCGCAGGCCTGGCGGCCGCCGGCGGCGCTGGAAGGCGCGATCTGGGTCGAGACCATTCCGTTCAACGAAACCCGGGACTACGTGAAGAAGGTGATGGCCAATACGATGTTCTACGCGGTGGCGTTGCCCGCACACGGTGCCGGCTATGTATCGCTGACGCAACGCCTTGGCACGATCCAGCCGCGCAACGCGACGATGTCCGCGCTGCGGGGAGGCTGAACGGATGCTGTCATCCATCGTGGTCGCGGGCGGCAGCGGTTTCGTGGGGCGCGAAGTCGTGGCAAGCCTCGTGTCGGCCGGGTATCGGGTGATCGTGCCGGCGCGCCGGCGCGAAGCTGCGCGCCAGCTGATACTGTTGCCGACGGTCGACGTCCACGAATGCGACGTTACCGATCCGCCGACACTTCTGCGCCTGTTGCGCGGCGCCGACGCGATGATCAACCTCGTCGGCATCCTGAACCCGGCGGGGCGCGACACGTTCAACCGCCTGCATGTCGATTTCGCGCGCGACGCGGTCGCCGCATGCGCAGCGCAGGGTGTCGAGCGCTACCTGCACATGAGCGCGATCAACGCCGACGCGACCGGGCCGTCTGCGTACTTGCGCAGCAAAGGCGAGTCGGAAGCCATTGTCGCGGCTTCGCCGATGGCGTGGACGATCCTGCGGCCGAATGTGATCTTCGGGCGCGATGACTCGCTGCTCAACAAGTTCGTATCGCTCGGAAGGCTGTTGCCGGTGATTGCGCTGGGTGCTGCGGATGCGACATTGCAGCCGGTATGGGTGCAGGATGTCGCCGATTGCTTTGTCGCGGCGCTCGCCACCGATGCGACGATCGGCCAGCGCTATGAACTGTGCGGGCCGCGCCGCTACACGCTGCGCGAGCTCGTCAAGTGGACGCTCGACACGGCGGAGATTCCACGACCGGTGCTCCCGCTGCCCACTGGGCTTGCGCGCATGGCGGCTGCGATCCTGCAGCGATTGCCGGGCCGGTTGCTGACGCGCGACAACCTCGACTCGCTGTCGGTGGCGGCCGTGTGCCGCGAACCCTTTCCGCCAATCTTCGGACTCGAGCCCTCGTCACTCGAAGCATTGGCGCCGGCCTGGTTGTCGCCGGACCTGCGCAGGAGTCGCTACGACGACTTTCGCGCCGAGGTCGGCCGCTCCTGACGGCGGCAGCGGCGCATTGGCCAGCCGACGCGCGCGCGAAGTGCGGACCTACCAGGTGGGCGGCGCCGTTCGCGACGAGCTCCTCGGGCGGCCGGTCGCCGACCGCGACTGGGTGGTGGTGGGCGCGACCCCGGAGATGCTGGTCGCATCCGGCTATCGGCCGGTCGGCAACGATTTCCCCGTTTTCCTGCATCCCGACACGCACGAAGAGCATGCGCTGGCGCGCACCGAGCGCAAGCACGGTACCGGCTATCGCGGCTTCGAGTTCTTCGCCTCGCCCGACGTCACGCTGGAGGAGGATCTCGCGCGGCGCGACCTTACGATCAACGCGATGGCGCGTGCCGCTGATGGCTCGCTGATCGACCCGTACCATGGCCGCGACGACCTTGCGCGCGGCGTGCTGCGCCATGTGTCGCCGGCATTCGCCGAGGATCCGCTGCGCGTGCTGCGCGTCGCGCGCTTTGCCGCCCGCTTCGGATTCGCCGTCGCCCCGGAAACCGCCGCGTTGATGCGCGAGATCGTCGCGTCCGGCGAACTGCCTTCTCTGTCGCCGGAGCGGATCTGGCGCGAGCTCGCCAAAGGGCTGATGGAGGACAAGCCGTCGCGGATGCTTTGCGTGCTGCGCGAGTGCGGCGCGCTCGCCGAGCTGTTGCCCGAAGTCGACGCCGTGTTCGCGGCCGGTGCCGACGCCAATGCGAATCTGCTGGCAGCACTCGACTACGCGGCGGCGAAAGGGTGGGAGCTTCCCGTACGCTTTGCGACGCTCGCGCAATCGCTGCACGTTGCCACCGGGGAACCAATGACCTCCGCGCGTACCTCCGCCGGCGGCCGCGCCCCGGTACGCCTTGCCGATCGGCTGTCGGCGCGCTTGCGGCTGCCGCTCGATTGCCGCGATGCAGCGCACCTCGCTGCGCGGTTTCGCCGCAATGTGCAGCGAGCCGGGCAATTGACGGCTTCGCAGTTGCTGGCGCTGCTGACTGCCTGCGACGCACTGCGCCGTCCGCAGCGTCTCACATGGGTCGTGCAGGCAGCCGAAGCCGATGCATGCGCGACGCAGTCGGCGTCCACGCCATACGCACCCGCGCTGTTGCTGGCGAACGCATTGCAGGTCGTGCGTGGCGTCGATGCCGGTGCAGTGGCCCGCGAATCGGGCGTGCGCCGCCCGCAGGACGCGGCCAGCGCAGGCGCC
>JBDTJK010000460.1:0-2702 GCA_039935875.1 Casimicrobiaceae bacterium | reverse complement strand
ATATTCCGGGCAAAACCATTGTGCTGACCGGTGCGCTGAACCCCGCGCGCTTTCGCGGCTCGGACGCCGAATTCAATATCGGGACCGCAGTCGGCGCGGTGCAATCGCTACCACCTGGCGTGTACATCGCGATGAACGGACGCATCTGGGATCCATCGCGCGTACGCAAGAATGTCGATGCCAATCGCTTCGAGGCGATCTGATGAAAAATTCCTTGTCCGTATTTCGTCGTATCGCGCAACTTGCCGTTTGCGGTTTTACTATCGCGCTACCGGCATTGGCAACCGATACCCACGGCAACCTACCACCCGATGGCACCATCGGCCTGTTGGACGCGCCCGCGCTGATGGGCACCGGCGCCTGCACTCAGCGCAGCGGTGCGAAGTACATCCTGCGTTCTGCGCCCTCAGCGAATGCGCCTAGCGTTGGCACACTGGAAGCACAGGCTTTGCCCGCTGGTCAGCATGCGTGTTCGGAAGACGCGCTGGTACCGCGTGTGCGCAAACCCGGCGATCCGTGGCCAGCACCGGTTCCGGTGCGCGAGTTTGCGCCGGGCCGCAGCGGGTTGATTGCGATCGAGCAACGCCCTGGCTGGGCACGCATTCTGCTCGGCAATGGCGATGCCTGGCTTGCACTTCCACCCGGCGCAGGGCTGCACGATTACGGTCACCTAGGCCTGTTAACGCAGCCGATCGTGCTGCCGGCATGGGACGGCCGCGTGTGCGAGCGCAAGAGTCTGGAATCCTGTCACACGGTGGCACTGCCTAGCCGCACGTTCCGGATCAATCGCACCGAATCGGTCGGAGCGGACCTGTGGTTTCAGGTCGAGTTTGGACTCTCTGCCTGCGACGGTCCGGCCAAGCCCGGGCAGGCGGTCGTGCGTGGCTGGATTCCCGGTTACGGCCGCGCTGGACTGTTCGGCCGACGCGCACTGACTACCTGGTGGCGACCGCGCGGTTGCTGAGCGACTTTCGCTCATGGATATAAACGTCAACGGTTGCGTCCGAATTGTGTCTGGGTCATGCGGGTTGAACGTTTAATGCAACGCCCGCCGGCGCCGCCCATGCTGCCCTATCGCACACCAACGCTAGGGCGCGACTACTGGATTCTGGACAATGCGCTGGCCGATCCAGATGCCGTACGCGAGCGTTGTCTGGCAAAAACCGACTGGATCGAAGGCTATCCATTCAAGCCCGAAAGCTGGCCCGGCCTGCGTGCAATTCCGGCGTTGCAAGACGATGAACTGATGCCGCTTGAAGCTTGGGTGCGACAGGCCACCGGGGCGAGCCGCCTGTGGCAGAACGCCACCGAATAAGGCGAGCGGTTGAATCACAATTGCGTGCAAGTCGTCGGCGCCAGCGAATGCGAGCCGCTACCGCACACCGATTCGCGCGCGCTATGTCGCTATGCCGCCGTGCTGTATCTGAACCCTTCGGTTCCCGATCACTGCGGCACCGGTTTTTATCGACAACGCCTGCCCAATGGACAGCTCGGTGGCAATACCGTCAGCGGGCGTCACCGCAATTTGGTGGATGCGCTGGGAACGCGGTTTGTGCCGTCTGAATCGTTTGTCGAGGATGTCGCCATCCGCATCGCTATAACCGCCTGCTGGTCTACAGCGGCAACCTGATCCACAGCGCCAGCCGTTCTCCTTTGGCAGCACATTGACCGACAAACGCATGGCTGCGATGTTTTTCTGGGTGGCGTAGCCGTGGCTGCAATGTGTTGAACCGATTACTTCCAGAACTGCAAGCAAGGCGCTTCAGCAAAAAAATCCCCCGGGGCTTGCGCACCGGGGGACAGAATTTAGCCTTGTTATCAGGCCAGTCCCGCCGCATTCGCGACGAGGCTGCCTTGTCTAGCTGTCTTAGTTGATGACGGCCTTCAGCGTTTCACCCGAGAATCCAACGTAAGCCCGGACATTCATGTAGTACGTACCGGCCGCAGGGGAGTTAATAGTGCAAGTCTCGGTGCTGCTGCTGGTGTACGGACGGCAGGTGTAGCTCGTGCTGGTCGGCGCGCTGCCAGCCTTCACGTAAAGGTCGGCATCACCCGTGCCGCTGGCGATGTTGACTACCAGGCTGGTCTTCCCGGCCGGAACGACGATCGAGTAGGTCGATGAGACCCCGCCCGTTGCCACCGTCGGCAGAGTCACCTGTGTGCCGCTGCACAACAGAGTGCCGCTCGGGGTGCAACTGCCGCCACCGCCACCGCCGCCTGCCGTGTAGCTGCCCTTCAGCGAGACACCGCTGAAGGTCGCATAGGCGTTGAGCATGATGTAGTAGGTCCCCGCCTGCGCAGTGCTGATGTTGCAGGTCTCGGCATTGCCGTTGACGTACGGACGGCAGTCGTAGCTGCTGAGCGTGGGCGCCGAACCGAACTTCACGTACATGTCGGAATCACCCGTCCCGCCCGACTGCACAAAGCTCAGACCAGTTGCACCGGCAGGCACCACCATCGTGTAGCTCAGCTGGTTGCCGGTACTCGCCGCGAGACCGGTTACCGCCACGCCGTTGGTCAGCACGGTGCCGCCACCGCCACCGCCGCCAGATACCGCCACCGACGAGGTCTTGCTGTTGGTCGCGCCACCGTTGTCGGTCACCGTCTCGGTCACGCTATAAGTGCCGCCGGTGCTGTAGCTGTGGCTCGGGTTGGTTGAAGTGGATGTGCCGCCATCACCAAAGGTCCAGGCGTGCGAGGAG
>JBDTJK010000459.1:0-3832 GCA_039935875.1 Casimicrobiaceae bacterium | reverse complement strand
GCTGAACGCCGAGGGCCTGCGCTTCGACAACGAGTTCGTGCGCCACAAGGTGCTGGATGCGATCGGTGACTTGTACCTGCTCGGCCATCCGCTGATCGGCCAGTACACCGCGTTCAAGATGGGCCACGCGCTGAACAACCGGGTCGCGCGCGCACTGCTGGCCGATGCGGATGCGTATGAAGTGGTCACTTTCGATGCCGAGTCCGATGTCCCGGCCGCATTCCAAGGCTGGCAGATGTCGCCTGCATGACGCCATTGCGCGGGCGGTCGCGGTCCCCTCATTCCCGCGAAAGCGGGAACCCGGGGAGGTGGTTGTGGTGCCCCTCCGTTGCCCGCGGCCAGCGCGATTGCCGCACCGTCATCCGATGATCCTCGTCCGGCTGCTGCTGTTCCTGTCGCTCGCAAGCGTTGGCGTCGCCCTGTTCCTGTACATGGTCAAGCGCGATCGCCGCTACCTTCGCTTCATCGGGCAGGTCGCCAAGTTCACGCTGCTCGTGCTGGTCGTAGTGTTCCTGCTGTTCGCCGCCGAACGCTTGCTGTTGCCGGTCGTCGCACCGCTGATCTAGCCTGCAAGCGGCGCCTTAAACCTTGTCGACGACGCGCGACCAGGTTTCCGCGAGGTGGCGCGCGATCACGCGCTCGAGCTGCGGCGCATCGCGCGCCTCCAGCGCGGCGATCATCTCTTCATGCTCGGCCACCGCAGCGGCCCACTTGTCGGGTTCCTCGTTGCCGATGAAGCGGATGCGCTTCAAGCGGGCCTGGATCACCTGGTGGGTGGACGCCAGCAGCGCATTGCCCGACAGCAGCGCGATGCCGGAATGAATCGCCTGGTTGCGCCGGTAATACTCCAGCCGGTTGCGCGCCGCGTACAACGCCATCATTTCGTCATGGATGCGTCGCAGCCCGGCGATCTGTGCGTCGGTCGCGTGGCGGCACGCAAGCCGTCCGCCGAGCATCTCGATGGCACCCAGCACATCGAGCATGTCGCGCACGTCCTTCGGCGTCAGCTTGCGCACAATGGCGCCGCGGCCCGGAACCAGTTCCAGCAGGCCCTCGCTGGCGAGGAATTTCAGCGCTTCGCGCAGCGGCGTGCGCGAGACGCCCAGCGCCTTGCCGAGATCTCCTTCGTGGATGCGTGACAGCGGGACGAGCTGTCCCTCGATGATCATGTCGCGGATGCGCTCGACCAGGTCATCGTGCAATGAGCGCCGCTGCAGCGGCACGATGGCGCCGGACGGCCCGGAGAAACCGGCCGGCAGGGCGGGCTCGCTTGGATGCGTTGTCACGGGTTGACTTTACCATCACCGGCTGGCAGAGTACACGCAACATACTGTATGCAGCATGCAGTGATTGAAAAAGTCCCGCCGCGACGATGCGTCGTTGGCCCCCTGATCCGGAGCAATGCTTGGTCCTGCCCACCGCTTTATCCGATTCGCGCCCTGTCGTCGCACTTGCGATGGGAGACCCTGCCGGCATCAGTCCGGAGCTGACGGCCAAGGTGCTTGCGCTACCCGAGGTGCTCGCCGCCGCACGTATCGTCGTGGTCGGTGATCGCCGCGTGCTTGAAGCGGGCGCGCGGATCGCCGATGTCGCGCTTGATCTGCAATGGCGCGATGCCGCCGGAAGTCTCGACGATTACCAGCGACCGGTGTTCGTCGACCTGGGCAATCTCGACCCGACCCGGATCGAACGCGCGGTCGCGACCCGTGCCGGCGGCGCGTTCGCGCTCGAAAATTACCGGACATGCCTCGAGCTTGCGCACGCGGGACACGCCGACGCCGTGTGCTTCACGCCGTTCAACAAGGCGGCGATGCGCGCCGCGCATCCGGGTTACGACGACGAAATCGGCTACTCGCTGGAGGTGCTGGGCCTGTCGGTCCCGGCCAGCGAATTCAATATCCTCGAGGGCATCTGGAATGCCCGCGTGACCTCGCACATCCCGCTGGCGATGGTCGCCTCGCACATATCGCAGCAGTCGGTGCTGGAAGCGATCCGGCTCACCGACCGCGCGCTGCGTGACGCCGATTTCGCCGCGCCGCGCATCGCGGTCGCGGCGCTGAACCCGCACGCGGGCGACGGTGGAAATTTCGGGCGCGAGGAAATCGACATCATCGGTCCTGCGGTCGCCACCGCACGCGCCGAGGGCATCGGCGCCGAGGGCCCTTTTCCGTCCGATACCGTGTTCGTGCGCGCGCGTTCGGGCGCATTCGACGTGGTCGTCACGATGTACCACGACCAGGGCCAGATCGCCATGAAGCTGATGGGCTTCGATCGCGGGGTGACGCTGCTGGGCGGATTTCCGTTCCCGATCTGCAGTGGCGCGCACGGAACCGCCTATGAAATCGCCGGCAAGGGTGTCGCCAATATCGGCGCCACCCGTGCCGCGCTCTTGCTTGCCGCAAAAATGGCCGCGCGCAGGCGGCAACGGCAATTCGACTGCGCTGCGTCCGCGGCGTGAACAGCGCAAAACCGGACGCAACGCCACACGCAACGCCAACCTGGAGGGAAATCGAATGAACAATGCAGTCCTGTCGAAGACACTGTCCGTCGCGCTTGCGGCTGCGCTGCCGTTGATGCTGGCGACGGCGCCAGCGTGGGCGGCATGGCAGCCGACGCAGCCCATCGAATTCATCGTGACCGCGGGTCCCGGCGGCGGCACCGACAACTTCGCGCGCACCGTGCAGAACATCGTCACCAAGTACAAGCTCACCGACCAGCCGATCGTCATCCTCAACAAGGGCGGCGGCAGCGGTGCCGAAGGATTCGTCTACGGCAAGTCGGAGTTGGACAATGCGTATCGCGTGACATTCGGCACCAATAACGAATACCTGCTGCCGCAGATCGCCAAGCTCGCATGGAAGGGCGACGATTTCACGCCGCTCGCAGCGATGGCGCTCGACGAATTCATCCTGTGGGTCAATGGCAATTCGCCCTACAAGGACGCCAGGAGTTTCATCGCGGCGGTCAAGGCCAAGCCGGACACCTTCAAGATGGGTGGCAGCCAGGCGAAGGACACCGACCAGACGCTGACCAGCCTGATTGCCGCAGCCACCGGCGCCAAGTTCCTGTACGTGCCGTTCAAGAGCGGCGGCGAAGCGGCGGTGCAGCTCGCCGGCGGGCACATCGATTCGAACACCAACAATCCGAGCGAAAGCATCGGCCAGTGGAAGGCCGGAATGGTGCGCGCGCTGTGCGTGTTCTCGCCAAAGCCCCTCGCGGCCGGTCCGAAAGTCACGCCGACGGAGAGCTGGTCCGATGTGCCGACCTGCAAGTCCGAAGGCATCGCAATCGACCAGTACCAGCAGCCGCGCACACTGTGGCTACCCAAGAACGTTTCCGCCGACGTGGTCGCCTACTATGTGGGGCTGTTGTCCAAGGTTCGCGCGACACCCGAGTGGAAGCAATACATCGAGCGTTCCGCGCAGACCGACCAGTTCCTGACCGGCACCGAACTCAAGAGCTTCATTGCCGACAATGACCAGAAGTCGCGCAAGGTGTTCGAGCAGGAAGGCTGGCTGATTCACTGACGCATCGCGAAGGCGTAACGTATGCGCACGCAAGCCGGATGTCGCTGACCTGGCTGCAACAGTGCGTGCGCATCGGTCTCGCCGCGAAGGACGTGCATGACTCAAGCTCCCTCGGCTGCCGGCAACACGAGGCACGTGACGCGGCTTGCCGCCGAAGTGTTCACGGCGTTGCTGACGCTCGCGTTGTCGGTGGCGATCGTGCTCGGTGCGCGCGGCGATGGCATCGGCTGGACCGTGGGCGGTCCCGAGGCCGGCACGTTTCCTTTTTACGTGGGCCTTATTGTCGGCGCCGCGAGCCTTGGCAA
>JBDTJK010000458.1:0-3035 GCA_039935875.1 Casimicrobiaceae bacterium | reverse complement strand
GTACGCTTCGATGTTGGCGAAGATCGCCGTCAGCGTGCCGCGCGCGGGTCGGAAGTTCTCGCGCAGCAGCCAGTCCAGCGCGATGGCGCCGCACACTTCGTTGCCGTGCGTCAGCGCTTGCACCGTCACGTGCGGCCCAGGCACGGCTGCCGTGTAGCGCCAGACGTAGGCGGTGCCGGTATTGCCTGCCGCCCAGCGCGTGATGTCCGGAAACTCGACCTCGATCGGCAGGTCAGGCCAGTTTTTGCTCATGCGTTGATGCACATGCGGTCTGCCAAGCGGCGCATGAAGGTTTCGCACTGCGCGAGCTGCGACACTTCGCACCATTCATTGGGCTGGTGCGCCTGGTCGATGTGGCCTGGGCCGCAGATCACCGTCGGAATGCTGGCGTTGAAGAACAGCGCCGCCTCGGTGCCGTATGACACGCGGCCGACATCGCTGCCGTGGTTGCAGCCGTGGCCGATCTTCGCGATCTCGGAATGGTGGTCGGTGTCGAGGCACGGCAACGTCGACATGTGATCGAAGGCGACGTAGCTTTCGGCCGAGACTGCGTGCATCTCCGCGACGAACGTCTGCGCGAACGCTTCGACAGCGTGGAAGAACGCGTGCGGATCGTCGAACGGCAGGTGGCGGATCTCGAAATCGAACACGCAATCGCGCGGCACGATGTTGAGCGCGGTGCCACCCTTGATCGTGCCGACATGCACGGTGGTGAACGGCACGTCGTAGGTCGCGTCCTTGCGGCCGTGGTCGCGAAACTCGCGCGCGCGACGGGCGATGAACGCGACGATCTCGCAGGCGATCTGCACGGCGTTGACACCTTTCGGCGTCAGCGACGAATGCGCCTCATGCCCGCGCACGCGGCAGCGCCAGCTCATCTTGCCCTTGTGCGCGACGACGAGCTGCATGCCGGTGGGTTCGCCGACAATGCAGCCCGCGGGCTTCAGTCCGCGCTTGCCGATGTCGGCGATCAGCCGATGCACGCCGATGCAGCCGATCTCCTCGTCGTATGACAGCGCAAAGTGCAGCGGGCGCTTCAATCCCCGGCGCAGGAATTCGGGCACGAACGAAAGCCCTGTCGCTGAAAAGCTCTTCATGTCGGTCACACCGCGGCCGAACACCTTGTCGCCCAACGCGGTGGCTTCGAATGGCGGCGTGTCCCACGGCTGGCCGTCCACCGGCACCACGTCGGTGTGGCCCGAGAGCACGATGCCGTTGCTGGTGACGTTGCCGTCGTGCGCAGGCAACGTTGCGAACAGGTTGGCCTTGCGGCGGTCGTCGTCGAACGTCAGCGTCGATTCGACGTCGAAACCCTTGAGGTAATCGCGCACCCAGTCGATCAGCGCCAGGTTGGACTCGCGGCTGGTGGTGTCGAAGGCGATAAGCGTGCGGATCATGTCCCACGCATGCAGGTCTTCGGCGCGCGCCGGTTCGTTCGGGCGCAGATGGGTGGGCGTGGCTGGAGCGTTCATGGGCACTGCCCCTCGAACCAAAGGTCAAGTTTAACACCGACGTCGACACATCCGGGCCGCCTACGCCCCGCGAAATGCGCGACGCGGTACCATCGTGCAATGACTTCGATCCTGCGTGTGTTGCTGCTGCTGCTATCCCCGGTTGCATTCGCGCAATCGAGCCTTCCGCTCGACCAGATCCACCTGCCTGCGGGCTTCGCGATCGACGTCGTGGCGCGCGTGCCCGCTGCGCGAGCGATGGCGTGGGGCGCCAGGGGAACGCTGTTCGTCGGCAGCCAGGGCGAGAACGTGTGGGCAGTGTCGTGGCCCGGCGTGACGGGCACCTCCGCGAGCGCGATGTCGCTGGCGAACGCGAAGCTGCGCAAGGTGGGTCAGGGCCTGCGTATGCCCATTGGCGTTGCGTTCAGGAATGGCGCGCTGTTCGTGTCCTCGGTCGACCGGATCATGCGCTACCCCGACATCGAGTCGCACCTCGACAGTCCGCCGCGCGGCACCGCCATCGTCGACAACCTGCCGACCGAAACCCATCACGGCGGGCGCTTCATCGCGTTCGGCCCCGACGGCAAGCTCTACGTCAGCATTGGTGCGCCGTGCAACATCTGCGAGCCCGATGCGAATCACGGCCTGATCCTGCGCATGAGCGCGGATGGCTCGGCGCGCGAAGTGGTCGCGCGTGGCGTGCGCAACAGCGTGGGGTTCGACTGGCAGCCGACGACGCACGAGTTGTGGTTCACCGACAACGGCCGCGACAATCTCGGCGACGACGTGCCGCCGGACGAACTCAACCGTGTCACGCGCGACGGCGAGAATTTCGGCTATCCGTACTGCCACGCGGGGACGATTGCCGACCCGCAGTTCGGCGCCAGGCATCCGTGCAGCGATTTCACCGCGCCGGCGCAGCCGCTCGGTGCGCACGTCGCGCCGCTCGGCATGGCGTTTTATACCGGCACGCAATTCCCCGCCGAATATCGCCAGCAGGTCTACATCGCCGAACACGGCTCGTGGAATCGGTCGACCAAGGCGGGTTATCGCGTGACGCTGGTGACGCTCGACAGCGCAGGCCGTGCTACGGGCTACCGGCCGTTTGCGGAAGGCTGGCTGCAGGGGAACAGCGAATGGGGGCGGCCCACCGACGTGCTGATGGCGCCGGACGGATCGCTGCTGGTCGCCGATGATCGCGCCGGCGCCATTTACCGGATTCGCTACACCGGCCACTGACGATCAACCGGACAAAATCAAACGGCCGGGCTTCGTTGGCGAAGGCCGGCCGTTTTGCGCAGTGGCTGCCGCTTGCGTCAGCGGCGATGGTTTTCCCAGCGCTCGTGGCCCCAGTAATCGGGCCGGTAGGCCGGGTGGTAGCCACCGCGGTACGGCACGTAGACCGGACGCGGCACCACCATCGGGGGACGGTAATAGCCGTACGCCGGTGCAGGGTAGTAATACACGGGCCGCGGCGCCACGTATCCATAGCCGTATCCGTATCCATACGGCGCGCCGACGGCGATGCCGATACCGGGCAAGCCGATGGATACATTCCAATTGACATGCGCGGCCTCTGCCGAG
>JBDTJK010000457.1:0-4890 GCA_039935875.1 Casimicrobiaceae bacterium | reverse complement strand
TGCCGTCCCCCCCGCCGCCGCCCCGGCCGACGGCAAGGCCACTTACGAATCGACGTGCTTCGTGTGTCACGGCAGCGGTATTGCCGGCGCGCCGAAGTTCGGCGACAAGGCTGCATGGGCGCCGCGCATCGCCGAAGGCTTGCCCACCCTGCATCAGCATGCGATGCAAGGCTTCCAGGGCAAGTCGGGCGTGATGCCGCCTAAGGGCGGCAACACCGCGCTGTCCGACGCCGCAGTCGCCGCAGCGGTCGACTACATGACTGCCGCAGCCAAGTGACGAGCGCTGCCGCGAAGTCGCGTGGGCCCGGTGTCGCCGCCGACGTGCGAGCCGCCCGCTAGCGCGCGACCAGCGCCTTCATCGCACGCAGGCGGGCGACGCCCGTCTCCTTTTCGTGCGCCGCCTCGTCTGGCGGCAGCACCGCGCCACTGTAGCGCAAGTCTTCCTGCGCAAGTTCGCCCAGGAAGCGCGACGGCACGCAATCGACCCTTCCGCCGGCTCGCTTGCGCGTGCGGCAGAACGACAGGTGCAGCGAGCGCTGCGCGCGCGTGACGCCGACGTACATCAGCCGCCGCTCTTCCTCGACGTTGCCGGCATCGACGGCCTCGCGATGCGGCAGGATGCCCTCCTCCAGACCGACCATGAACACATGCGGAAATTCGAGTCCCTTCGCCGCATGCAGGGTCGACAGGTGGACGGCGTCGGACGCCTCGCCGTCGCGCCCGTCGAGCAGCGTGATCAGCGCGATCATCTGCGTCAGCTCGAGCAGCGTCTTGTCATCCTGCTCGCCCTTGCGCGACAGCCAGTCGACGAAATCCTGCACGCTCTTGCTGCGGTTCTGCGCATCGCGCTTGTCGAATGTCGCGAACAGGTAATCGTCGTAGCCGATCGCGCGCACGAGCTCGGTGAGGAGCCGTCCCGCAGGCTCCTTCGGCGCGCGGTAGCGCATGTCGTTCACCAGCGCGCAGAATTGCTGCAGCGTCTCGCGCGCACGCGGCTGCGCGATCGCGTTGAACGCAGGCTCGAACACTGCGGCGAACAGGCTCACCTTGGTGGCCGCGGCAACCTGGCCGAGCCTGGCGAGCGTTGATTCGCCGACGCCGCGCTTGGGAACCGATACCGCGCGCACGAAGGCGGGGTCGTCATCGTCGTTGGCGACGAGCCGCAGGTAGGCGACGATGTCCTTGATTTCGGCTCGCTCGAAATACGACTGCCCGCCGGATAGCGAATACGGGACGCTGGCTGCGCGCAATGCGGTCTCGAACACGCGCGCCTGGTGGTTGCCGCGGTACAGCACGGCAAAGTCGCCGTACTTGCCGCGCTGTTCGAAACGCTGCGCCGAGATGGCATTGGCGACCATCTCCGCCTCCGCCTCGTCATCGGCACACGAGCCCACGCGAATCATGTCGCCGGTGCCGAGCTCGCTCCACAGCCGCTTCGCGTGCAGCTTCGGGTTGTTGGCGATCAGCGCGTTGGCGCAGCGCAGGATGCGCACGCTAGAGCGATAGTTCTGCTCCAGCTTGATCACCTGCAACGCCGGATAATCGTCATGCAGCCGCGCGAGGTTCTCGATGGTCGCTCCGCGCCATCCGTAGATGGCCTGGTCGTCGTCGCCGACGGCGGTGAATATGCCACGCGCGCCAACCAGGTGCCGGAACAGCGCGTACTGCGCCGGGTTGGTATCCTGGTATTCGTCGATCAGCACATGCGCGAAGCGCTGTGCCCAGCGCTGCGCGATCTGCGGATCGCGCGCGAAGAGCTCGAGCGGACGCGCAATCAGGTCGTCGAAGTCAACCGCCTGGTAGGCGGCCAGCGTGTCGCCGTAGCGCGCATACGCCTGCGCGGCGACGCGCTCGTCATCGTCGGCCGCCGCCGCCAACGCCTGGCCCGGAGTCAGCATCGCATTCTTCCACTGCGAGATCTTCCACTGCGCGCTGCGCGCGCGGCCGCGATCGGACGTGGAGATCAGTTCGGCGACAATCGACTCCAGGTCGGAAGGATCGAAGATCGAGAATCCCGGCTTGAGACCGAGTGCCTTCGCTTCGCGGCGGACGATCGACAGGCCCAGCGCGTGGAACGTCGCGATCGTCGGTGCGCCCTTTCCCCGTGCGTTGGCGACCTCGCGCATCAGCACCTGCGTGCGCTCGCGCATCTCGCGCGCGGCCTTGTTGGTGAACGTGATCGCGGCTACGCCGGCGGGCGCGGTGCCGCTGGCGCAAAGGTGCGCGATCTTGGCGGTGATCACCCGCGTCTTGCCGCTGCCGGCCCCTGCCAGCACCAGCAAGGGCGCGTCGACGCAACGCACCGCTTCGCGTTGCGCGGGATTGAGGGGAAAGTTCATCGGTGGGCGTTTGCTAGAATCGATCGTAATTGTATTGAGCGCGCCGCGCGTGCGTAAGACTTGACGGCGCGCGCGGATTCATGGACCGGAACGGGGAATTCACGTGGCGCGTTACGCGATCGGCGATATCCAGGGGTGCCATGCCGAACTGTGCACGCTGCTGGCGCTGATCGGGTTCGATGCCGGGCGCGACCGCCTGTGGCTGGTTGGGGACCTGGTCAACCGTGGTCCCGGTTCGCTGGCGGTGCTGCGCGACGTGATAGCGATGGGTGATGCTGCGACCACGGTGCTCGGTAACCACGACTTCCACCTGCTGACGATCGCGGCCGGGCATCGCGAGCCGCATCGCGGCGATACGCTGGACGCGATCCTCGCCGCACCCGACCGTGCGCAGCTGATCGAGTGGCTGCTGCGGCGTCCTTTGTGCGTGCAGCACGGTGACGACGTGCTGGTGCATGCGGGCCTGTTGCCGGCGTGGAGCGCGCGCCATGCCGTGCAGCTGTCGCGCGAGGTCGAAGCGACGCTGCAGGGGCCGGATTGCGCGCGCTTCCTATCCGTGCTTTACGGCGACGAGCCGTCGACGTGGCACGACGAGCTAGCCGGCGACGACCGCTTGCGCGCGATCATCAACGCGTTCACGCGGATGCGTTTCTGCACGGCGGACGGCACGATGGAACTGCGCGAAAAGCGCGGCCCGCAGTTCACGCCCGAAGGCTTTGCTCCCTGGTTCCTGCAGCCTTCACGCGTCAGCGCTGCGCAGCGGGTTGTCTGCGGGCACTGGTCGACGCTGGGGCTCGCGATCACGCCCAACATGCTGATGCTCGACAGCGGCTGCCTGTGGGGTGGCGCCCTCACTGCGGTCGATCTCGATAGCCGGCAATTGTTCCAGGTGCCGTCCTTGTCGCCGGTGGCACCTTCGCCCCAAGGGCGTTCCTGATCGCATTCTCCGCGATCGACGCGAGCTCGCGCCGCGAATGGTGCTGCGCGGGGACCGCGGCATCGGCGACGATCTCGACCACCAGCCCTCGAGCGCCGCACACGCTCCAGAACGACTGCACGAAGCTGGTGTCGCCGGCGTATTGCGGCGCCAGCGACTGTGAACCGTCGACATACGCGTAGCGCAGAGCGACCGGCTGCATGTCGCCGCGCGAGTCGATGACCGGTTGCAGCAGCGACCCATGGAACTTGAGCAGCGTCGTGCCATCGCTGCAGGTCCCTTCGGGAAATACTGCCAGGCAGTCCCCTTGCGACAATGCAGCGCTCGCCAGCGCGTTGACGCGCGCCATGTCTGCGCGACGCGTGCGTTCGATGAAGATCGTGCCGGTGTCGCGGACCAGTTTTCCGGCCAGCGGCCAGCGTGCGAGTTCGGCCTTGGCGACAAAACGGGCAGGTACGCAGGAATCGAGCACGAAGATGTCGAGCCACGACACATGGTTGAGGACGAACACGACGTTGCCCGCGCGGCCGGCGAGCCTCCCCGAGACGCGCGGTGTCACTCCCAGCAGTTGCAGCAGCTGCGAGCTCCAGCGGCGTATGTGGCAGCGTCGCCGCGCGGCGGGCGCGAACGGAAACAGGAACGTAGTGATCGCCAGCCCACGCAACAGGTGCATTGCCATGCGCCACGCGCGCAGCGATTGGCGCGCTCGCGATACGCGATGCGATCGATCGGTCATCAACGAAACGGCCCGCTAAACGGGCCGTCGAGTATCAGCGATTGCGCAGCGCCGCGGGCATCAGTAGGTGACGCGCGTGTTGCGGCCGTCGGACAGCACGCGAACGCGATCGCCCGGACGGAAATTCTCGCCGGCATTTTCCTGCGGCACCGCGATCAACTGTCCGGAGTCGAGCCGCACCGTGACTTCGATGCCATTGCGCTGGTTGGCGTTGTTCTCGACCGCGTTGCCGACCACGCCGCCGATGATCGCACCGGCGATCGCGCCCGCCGCGTTGGCGCGGCCGCCACCGCCGATCGTGCTGCCTGCAATGCCGCCGATTGCGGCGCCGCCGATGGTGCCGACACCGGTGTCCGGCGCAGACAACTGCACGTAGCGCACGCTTTCGATGACGCCCATCTCGACCGTCTGCGCGCGCATTCCCTGCCGGTACTGGTAGACATCTGAACGCTGCGAAGGCGCGCACGCGGCGAGTGCCAGCGTGGCCACCAGCGCAATGCAGATCCGTACGAAATTTTGTGTTGAAACAGTTCGGTGCATATTGGTCACCAGAGTTGGCCGCCGAAGCTTTGATTGTATAACGCCGCGACGCCGGCACGGTTGACCTCGTGGTTCTGGGCGCCGCGCGAAGCGATCTTCAACGCGCCGAGCGTGGCGCCGAGCTGGCAGCCGCGCTGCCAGTCCCATCCATTTGCCATCGCGTACAACAATCCGGCGCGGTAGGCATCGCCGCAGCCGGTGGGATCGACGATTTCGGTAACCTTCGCGACGCCGATGCGCTGCTCGTGGCCACCGGTGAAGACCAGCGAGCCTTCCGCACCCAGCGTGACGATCAACGCACCGACGCGTTGCGCCAGCGCCGCGCGCGAAAGGCCGGT
>JBDTJK010000456.1:0-2770 GCA_039935875.1 Casimicrobiaceae bacterium | reverse complement strand
TCGTGTGTCCCGTGCGCATCCCGTTGCCCGACCTGCAGCGCAAGCTGCGCGAAAAGGCGTTCGAAACCGGATTGCGCTCGTGGCAGGAGCGCGGGGCGCTCAAGCTATGGTCGTGGTTCGCCAGGCGGCCGGCGCTATACGCGGCCGCAGCGTGGTCAGGCGTGCGCGTACTGCGCTTCATCGGCGGATCGCGCCGCTCGCTGCGCAAGCTCCCGTTCGGCAGTGGCTGGACGCATGGACGTGACATGCCTGCGCCGCAGGGACGCACGTTCCGTGAACTGTATGCCAAGCGGGACCGCACATGAAGACCACCCAACGTCGGGCGCCCACCGCGCCCGCATTGTCGCGCCGCGCAGATTCACTCGGCACCGAGAATGCTTTCGTCGTGCTGGCAGAGGTCAACGCGCTGGTCAAGGCCGGCAAGGACATCATCTCGTTCTGCATTGGCCAACCCGACTTCCCGACACCGGTGAACATCCAGGATGCCGCGATCCTGGCAATTCGCGGTGGCCGCCATGGCTATACGCCGTCGGCTGGCATCGACGAATTGCGCGTCGCGGTAGCCAAGGATCTCGGCGCGCGCCGCGGCATGACGTTCGTGCCGGAGGAAGTCGTCGTCGGCGCGGGTGCGAAGCCGTTCATCGCCTATGCGATCGCGTCGGTAACCGATTATGGCGCCGAGGACGAGGTCATCTATCCGGTGCCTGGCTTTCCGATCTACGAGTCGCAGATCGTCGCCAACGGTGCGGTACCGGTACCGATCTACCTGCGCGAATCGCGCGACTTCGCGTTCGATCCCGGCGAGCTCGAGGCCGCGATCACGCCGCGCACCAAGATGCTGATCCTCAACACGCCGCACAATCCGACCGGCGGGCTGCTGCGCGCGGCGGATCTCGACGCGATCGCCGAAGTGCTGGCGCAGCACCCACAAGTGTGGGTGTATGCCGACGAGATCTATTCGCGCCTCGCGTACGAGGGTCGCTTCGAATCGATCGCTTCGCGCAGGGGAATGCGCGAGCGCACGATCGTCAGCGACGGTGCGTCGAAGACGTGGGCGATGACAGGCTGGCGCATCGGATTCGCCGCCAACGCCGCGCTGGCGCCGGTGTTCACACGCTGGATCACCAACACCGATTCGTGCGCATCGCAGATCTCGCAGTGGGCGGCGCTGGAGGCGATCACCGGCACCCAGCAGCCGGCCGACGCGATGCGTGCGACGTTCCTCGAGCGGCGCGACCTCATCGTCTCGCTGCTGAGCGACGTCCCCGGCGTCAAATGCCGCACGCCCGGCGGCGCGTTCTACGCATGGCCCAACGTGACCGAGGCCTGCAAAATGACCGGTTGCGCCGACTCCGAAGCGCTGCGCAAGCGCTTGTTGCACGAGGCGGGCGTGGCGGTGCTCGCCGACACGCATTTCGGCCGTCGCGTTCCGGGCGATGGGCAGCACATCCGCTTTTCATACGCTGCTTCGAACGACGCGATCAAGGAGGGCGTGGCGCGGGTTGCCGACTTCATCGCCAGGCAGCAGCGCCGATGAGCATCGACGCCAATGCGGATGCGCGGCGCGCAATCCTCGGACGGGTGCGCAGCGCGCTGTCGGTCAAGGCAAACGATGCGTCGCGCATCAAGGCTGCCGAGCAGTATGTTGGCGCGCACGCGCAGGGCCCGCGGCCACGGCTGGACGACGACCTCGACACGCGGTTCGTGCGGCGCGCGCACGACATGGCCAGCACCCTTGAGCGCGTTGCAGCGCGCGACGATATCCCGCATGCGGTCGCGCGCTACATCGATGCGCTCGACCTGCCGGACGCGCTCGCTGCGCAGAAGTCGAGGCTCGGCGTGTGCTGGCCGGAGTTCGCCGATCTCGACTGGAGTGGCGCAGGCCTCGCCATCGAGGCGCGTCCGACTCAGGGACACGATCGGCTGGGGATCACCGGCACGTTCTGCGCGATCGCCGAGACCGGCACGCTGGTGTTCACCACCGGGGCGTCGACACCCACTGCGACGACGCTGCTTCCCGATACGCACATTGCGATCTTGCGCGCATCGCGAATCGTGCGCGGGATGGAGGAGGCGTTTGCGCTGGTGCGCACCGAGCACGGTGCGCTACCGCGCGCGATCAACATGATCTCGGGGCCATCGCGCACCGGCGACATCGAGCAGACCATCGTACTCGGGGCGCATGGGCCGTTTCGCGTGCATATCCTGCTGTTGCCGTAGTCGCGCGCGATCGCACGATGATGGGCTACCCGCGGGATTGGCGTAACCGCATCCCGTCACGCCAGCGCGGTCGCCAATAGTGCGAGCCCCGACAGCACCAATATCGCGTCCATCAGCAAACGAAACGACGTCGGAGCCATCGACACCACGCAACGCCTGGCGATGAATGCGCCCGCCACCAGCGACGTGCCGGTGACCAATCCCTTGATGATGACTTCGGACGGCAGTGCGCCGAAGCGGCGGAATGCGATCGTGTTTGAGTTGCACCCGTGGGTACGGAGAATCAGGTGCGCCGCAGCGTTCGCGCAGAACGCCGGGTGGCAAGGATGTTGGCGAGGCGCGGCGGACGCCGGGGCCGTATGGCCGGATCAGTCGCCGAATTCGTCGAGGATGGCCTCGACCTTGCCGCGGTCCGCGAGAAACGCGTCGATGCAGCGCGGATCGAAATGCTTGCCGCGCTGGTCCTTCAGGTAATCGATCCCTTCCTCGATCGGCCACGCTTCCTTGTACGGGCGCTTGCTGACCAGCGCGTCGAACACGTCGGCCACGG
>JBDTJK010000455.1:0-3938 GCA_039935875.1 Casimicrobiaceae bacterium | reverse complement strand
CAATGAGTCTTTGCAAGGTTTCAGCCATGGTCCGGCAGCGAAATTGCGCTATATCAACCAATGCGCGCAAGCGGTGTTGCAAGCAATCGAACTTCGCGTTTCATTTTAACCGCACCGCGCGCGTCCTGCATCCTTTACTGCACTGCGACTTGTATCGCCGCCAATTACAGCACGAAGATTCTGCGCCGAGTTGAACAGGTACGCTAGGCGGCGGCGCGCGCCTTGGGCTTGTGCGCCTGGAACAGCTCCCACATCCTGTGAAACAGCGGTCCGGGCGCCCCGCCGGAAAAGGGCTTGCCGTCCACCGTCGTGATCGCCAGCACTTCCTTGGTGGACGACGACAACCACAACTCGCTGGCGGCGAATGCCTGCGCACGCGACACCTGGCGTACGTCGAGCCGCAGTCCGCCGGCGCGCGCAAACTCGATCACGGCGTCGTAGGTGATGCCGGGCAGGATGTGGTTGTCCTTCGGCGGCGCGATGATCACGCCATCGATCACCGCCAGCACGTTGGATGCCGATGCCTCGGTCAGGAATCCATCCCGGAACATCATCGTCTCGACCGCGCCCGCGTCGACCGCGAGCTGGCGCATCAGAACGTTGCCGACCAGCGACGTCGTCTTCAGGTCGCAGCGCTGCCAGCGATTGTCTTCGGCGGTGACCACCGCCACGCCGCGGCGCACCTGTTCCGCGCTCGGCACCGAAAGCGGATTGCTCATCATGAACACCGTCGGCGCAGTACCCGCCGGGAACGCGTGGTCGCGCTTGGCGACGCCGCGAGTGACCTGGAGATAGACCGCCTGGTCGTCGAACGGCTGGCGTTCGATCATCTCGCCGATCAGCGTCGTCCATTGCGCGTCTGTCAGCGGATTGGCGAGGCGGATGCCATCGAGGCTGTGCTGCAGACGGCGCAGGTGCGGGGCCATGCGAAACGGCTGCCGTGCGTACACCGGGACCACCTCGTAGACGCCATCGCCGTAGATGAACCCGCGGTCGAGCACCGAGACCTTCGCCTCGGGTGCCGGCAGGAAATCACCGTTCAGGTAAACGATGGGGATCGCGTCCATTGCAGGTTCTCCTGTTGGCTGTATCAGGGTGAAGACGGCTTGCCGCCGCCGAACCACAACCGCACGCTATCCCATGCACGTCCGAACAAGCCGGCCGGCGGCACGTCCGCAAGTGCGATCAGCGGGAACTCGGCGATCGATTTGCCATCGAGGCGCACGTCGACGGTGCCGACACGCTGGCCGCTCGTCACCGGCGCCAACAACGGTTCGGTCGCATGCATCGCAAGCTTCAGGTCGGCTGCGCGGCCCTTCTGCAGCGTCACGTAGCGATTGGCGACAAATCCCGCACCGACTTCCTTCGCCGTTCCCTTCCATACGCGCAGCGATGATACCGGCTTGCCGGCCTGGTACAGCTCGACGGTGTCGAACGCCTGGAACCCCCAGTTCAGGAGCTTCTGGCTTTCCGTCGCGCGGCCGGCGTCGGAGGCGGCGCCGAGCAGCACCGACAACACGCGGCGCTCGCCCCGCTTGGCGGATGCGACGAGGCACCAGCCCGCCTCTTCCGTATGCCCGGTCTTGAGGCCATCGACGTAGGGATCCGTCCACAGCAGTCGGTTGCGGTTCGGCTGCGTGATGTTGTTGTAGCGGAATTCCTTCTGCGCGAACAACGGGTAGTACTCGGGAAAGTCGCGGATCAGCGCCACTGACAGCTTCGCCAGATCGTTCGGCGTCGAATAGTGCTGCGGGTCGGGCAACCCGTCGGCATTGGCGTAGTGTGTGTCCGCAAGCCCGAGCAGCGCGGCTTCCTTGTTCATCGCGGCGACGAACGCTTCATGCGATCCGCCCACGAGTTCGGCGAGCGCAATGGCGGCATCGTTGCCGGACTGCACGATCATTCCGCGCAGCAATTCGTCGACACTGACCGCCTTGCGCGGCTCGATGAACATCCGCGAGCCGGGCGCCTTCCAGGCGCGTGTCGACACATTGACCATCTGCGAGGGCGTGATGGTCTTCTTGCGCAGCGCGTCGAACACCAGGTAGGCCGTCATCAGCTTGGTCAGCGACGCCGGGTCACGCCGGTCATCGCCTTGCATCGACGCCAGCGTGACGCCGCTGGTGACGTCGACCAGCACGTACGCGCTGGCGGCAATCGTTGGGGGCACGACGTCGGCGCGTGCGCCCGAAGCCAGCCATGGCAACGCGAGAAAAGCAGCCGCGAAAGCGGCGAGGAATCGAAAACGCATCGGCAATTGCGACAAGCAAAGACCGATTATACGGCGCTGGCGACGCCAGCCTGTGCGCTAGGCGCGAGTCAGCTCGAAGTCGACCTCGGGCTTGCGTCCGCCAATCGCATCCGCGAGTGCGCGGGCGGATCCACATGCCATCGTCCACCCCAGCGTGCCGTGTCCGGTGTCGAGCCACAGGTTGCGATAGCGCGTGGGACCGACCAGCGGGATGTTGGATGGCGTCGCCGGGCGCAACCCCGCCCAGAACGTCGCGCTGGCGGGGTCGCCGGCATCGGGGAAGAGCTCGAACGTGCGCCGCTTCAAGGCCTGGCAGCGCAGGTCGTTGACGGCGGTATCGTACCCCGACAGTTCCGCGGTACCGGCGATGCGCAGGCGCGTGCCGAGCCGCGTCAGCACGATCTTCCACGCAAGGTCGGTCAGCGATACCACCGGTGCGCCGGCGTGGCCACCGACATCGATCGTCATCGAATAGCCCTTGGCCGGATACACGAGGCACGGCACGCCGAGCGGCTTCAGCAGGAAAGGGCTGTTGACGCCCAGCGCGACGACGATTGCATCCGCGGTGAGCACTTCCTTCTCGCCGCCGGGTGTGGTGACATGCACGCCGGCGATGCGGTCGCCTTCCGCCGCGAGCGCGTCGATGCGGGTGTTCCAGCGCAGGTCGGCGCCACGCGCTTGCGCGAGTGCAGCGAGCCGCTGGGTGAACAGGAACGCGTCACCCGACTCGTCGGTGGCGGTGAAAATGCCGCCGGCGAGACGCTGCCGCGACGCTGCGAGCGCAGGCTCGATCGCCACGCATTCGTCCGGCGTGCGCACGACGCGATCGCAGCCGAACTCGCGCATCAGCGCTGCCGCCGCGACACCGTGCTCGAATTCCTGCGCATCGGTGTAGAACTGCAGGATGCCGCGCTCGAGCTCCGCGTATTCGATCGCCGTCTCTGCGCGCAGCGCCTTCAGGCAGTCGCGCGAATACAGCGCGAGGTTGAGGCACTGGATCGTGTTGTGCTGCGTGCGTGACGGCAGGCATTCGAGCAGGAACTGCAGGCCCCAGCGCCATTGCCGCCAATCGGCGCGCGGGCGGAACAGCAGCGGCGCGTCGTCGCGTCCGAGCCACTTGAGGATCTTCAACGGCGCGGCCGGATTGGCCCACGGCTCGGCATAGGAGGCCGAGATCTGTCCACCGTTGGCGAACGACGTCTCGAGTCCGGCACCCGCCTCGCGGTCGACCAGCGTCACCGCGTGGCCATCCGCGGCGAGGTACCAGGCCGCCGTGACGCCGATCACACCCCCTCCGAGCACCAGTACACGCATCACGCCGCCACGTCGTCGGTTGCGCGCAGCGGAATACAGCTGCAGAAAAGGTTGCGGTCGCCGTACACGTTGTCGACGCGTGCGACCGGAGGCCAGTACTTGCTGCCAATTTCCGCGTGTTGCGCCGGATACGCAGCCACGCGGCGCGAATAGGCGTGCGGCCAGGCGTCCCGCGCGATGCGCGCCGCGGTATGCGGCGCATGCTTCAGCGGATTGTCAGCGCGATCGCCGCCATTCTC
Organism: Casimicrobiaceae bacterium; assembly: GCA_039935875.1. Taxonomy (GTDB): domain Bacteria; phylum Pseudomonadota; class Gammaproteobacteria; order Burkholderiales; family Casimicrobiaceae; genus VBCG01. Next base: position 134 of record JBDTJK010000455.1, on the reverse strand, counting down.
GATCGCGCGGATCTCGGCGCGGATCGCGATCATCGCGTCCACGAAGCGGTCGAGTTCGTGGCGCGACTCGCTTTCGGTCGGCTCGATCATCAGCGTTCCGGGAACCGGGAAGCTCATCGTCGGCGAGTGGAATC
>JBDTJK010000454.1:0-3228 GCA_039935875.1 Casimicrobiaceae bacterium | reverse complement strand
GTCAAACGCATGAATGAAGAAATCAACAAGGCGCTGAAGACGCCTGACGTTGCCAGCAAGCTGGCCGCGCAGGGCATCACGGTGGTGGGCGGAACGCCAGAAGCGGCACACAAATTTGTTGACAATCAGATGAATATCTGGGCCAAGGTTGTCAAGGACAACAACATCAAGGCTGATTGACGCCTTGCAGATTCGAAGAAAGGGTCTGCGGGCCCTTTTCTTTTTTTGAGAGATGCCGGGATGGGCTTTTATGCTCAAACCAGTGACGCGGCGATTTCTCGGATTCGCTACACCTGTCCATAGCCAAGGAGCATCGTCGTAAGTTCATGAATTTAGGTGAATTTTCAACGAGCGTATTCCGCGTTGTTTAGGTGCTCGCCATGATGTTAAGGTTTTCCGTGAGTCGTTGGTCGCCCGGTCAGAAAGCAGGTAAGTCAGCGCTCCTGAGGACATGAAGGTTGACAGGAAGTTGAGTGGAGTGGTCTCGCCGTAAGAGCGCAACGTCACAAGCAAATGAGCCAAGACATGAAGCTCGTACCAAGATGCGGCGAAGTTCATCCCTGCATCAATCCGACCGCTGCCAACAGTACTCCGACAGCGTTTGAGCTTCAACGTTGAAGCGCGCAGCACGATCTCACCGCAGCCGCTGCAGCAACTCCAGCGTCGGATACCCATCCGCCGGCAACCCCACACTTATTTGATAGCGCCGAATACCGCTCTGCGTGGCTGGACCCATCATGCCGTCGGGCGTGCCGCTGTCGAAGCCGCGCGTATTCAGCGCTGTCTGCAGCGCCAGCAACTGGCTGCGTGACAGTGGCGTCAGGTCACGCGGCCAGGGTGTTTGCACCGCCGGGCCGCCGGCCAGTTGTTGTGCCAGCAGGCCGACGGCGAGCGCATAGCTGGTCGAGTTGTTGTAGCGCAGAATGGTGCGGAAGTTGGGGCCGACGACAAAAGCCGGACCTCGCACGCCGGCCGGCAGCAGGATGGCGCTGTCGGGCAGCGTTGGCAGGGGCGCGCCGTCCATGGACTGCACGCCCTTGTCTGCCCAGACTGACGCCGGTTGCCGCATCGCCGAATCAGCCAGCGCGTAGTCGAAGCCTGGCGGTAAACGCACTTCCAGACCCCACGGCTGGCCGGACTGCCATCCAGAGCGTGCCAGGAAGTTCGCAGTCGAGGCCATCACGTCGGGGAGGCTGTCCCAAATGTCGCGCCGTCCGTCGCCATCGGCGTCCACCGCATAGGCCAGAAAGTTCGAGGGCAGGAACTGCGTCTGGCCCATGGCTCCGGCCCATGAGCCGATCATCTGCGCGCGGCTGATGTCGCGGTTCTGCAGAATTTTCAGCGCGGCGAGCAACTGGTCACGCGCCCACGCTTCGCGCCGACCTTCAAAACCGAGTGTAGCCAGCGCGTCGATGGTCGGAATGTCGCCGACATAGCTGCCGTAGTTGCTTTCCATGCCCCAGACCGCCACCAGGATCTCGGGTGGCACGCCGTAGCGCGCCGCAGCCGCATCGATGGCCGGCCGTGATTGCATGAGCTTGTCGTGGCCGCGGACGATGCGCTGCGGCGATACGGCGTTGTCGAGGTAATCCCACACGGCCCGGTTGAACTCGGGTTGCGCACCGTCCTGCTCGACGACGCGCGGGATCATGCGGACGTTGTCGAAAGCGAGCCGCAGCGTTTCATCGCTGATGCCGGCAGCGCGGGCAGTGGTGCTGAACCCGGCGATCCAGCGGGCAAACTTCTGGCTCGGGTCGTCCTCTATCGCTGTGGCTGGAACGGACTTGGCGACGACAGCCGGTGGTGTCGCTACAGCGGGGGCAACCGAAGGCGTGGAGGCGCAACCTGCCAGAGCCAGAACCGCCAGCAACACGGGCACCAGCGGGCGCCGGACGGGCAATGAAAAGCCGAAGGGTGTCTGCATGCGTTTCATTCTCGTCGTTCCGTGGGGCGGCGCGATGCGGCGCCTTCAGTAACCCTGAAATACCGGTGCGCCTGGAAGGCGTGGGCAGAGTGCGTTGGCGTTGCAGAGCGCTGCCGTTCTGAGCAAACATCCACCCACTCTGCCTGGATTTTCCCGCTTTCCAGACCGAGCCTGATCCTGCCGTTTTTAGAGTCTAGGCTTGCTCTTCCGGCGTTACCCCCAGCGCGACCAGAAAGCGCGCAACCATGTTGTAGGTGGCGATGGCGCTGGTGATCTCTACGATTTGCGTGGTATCGAAATGCTGCTGCAGCGCTGCGAAGACTTCGTTGCCGACCTTGACGTCGAGCGTCATCTGCGCGGCGTATTGAACCACTACTTTTTCGACGGGGCCTAGCGCACCGGCGGCTGGCGTTCCGCGCGGATCTTCCTTTAGCGTGGCCTGCAGCGCGTCCAACTCGTTCTGCGTACCGCCTGCGGCGATGAAGTCGGGCGCATGGTGGCGGTACTCATAATCTGCGCCCGTGAGCAGGGCGACTGTGCAAATGCCGAGTTCACGCAGCTTGCGGCTGGTGGGTAGCTCGGTACGCACTGCTTTGAGGTAAACATTCCAGCCGCGAGCGAGCGGCTCGCTCCACAGCAGCGCGAGGTCCAGGTTGATTAGCTTTCCGCCACGCCGTGCTGTGATTGCCTTCACGAGGTCATCAGGCTGTGGTTTGAGAGCAGGGGTCCAGTCGGGGATACGCATGGCAGTTGGGTCCAGGTTGGTTTCAGGTAATTTCAAGGGCGACCAGAAAGCGCGCCACCATGTTGTAGGTGGCGATGGCGCCGGTGAGCTCGACGATCTGTGTAGTGTCCATGTGCTCCTTCAAGGCTGCGAAAACCTTGTCCTGGACCTTGACGTCGAGCGTCATCTGCGCGGCGTACTGAATGACGATTTTCTCGATGTCTCCGAGCATGTTGCTGGCTGCCGGTGCGCGCGGGTTGTCGGCCAGGGCGGCTTTCAGCGCATCCAGTTCGGCCTGCGTGCCGCCCGACGACAAGAGCTCGCGCGAATGGGCCTGGTACTCGAAATCTGCACCTGTCAACAGAGCCACGGTGCAGATCGCCAGTTCGCGCAACTTTTTACTGCCTGACATTTCGGTGCGCACGGCTTTCAAAAATACATTCCAGCCTCGCGTCAAGGGCTCGCTCCACAACAGCGCATGGTCGAGTGTCAGCAACGTGCCGCCGCGGCGTTGCAGGACGGCCTGCACCAGGTCTTCGGGTTGCGCTTTGAGTTCAGGGGTCCAGTCTGGCAGTCTCAT
>JBDTJK010000453.1:0-3644 GCA_039935875.1 Casimicrobiaceae bacterium | reverse complement strand
GCATCCCGGCGCGTACCGGTGACAGCGCCAGCGGACGTGCGAAGAAGCGCTTCGACGGCGCCAGCCGCCGGTCGGGCGTCGACTCGAGCAGCCCGGCGAGCTTCAGCCGTGCAACGAGCGCCGCCACCGACGACTTCGACTTGAGGCCGAGCAGGGCGCCGATGGACGAGTACGATGGCAACGCGCGATGCCGCGCGTAGTAGTCCTGCAGCGATTCGAGGTAGGAACGATCGTTCGACATGCATGTACCATAGCGAACGTTCGTTCGCGCGTCAAGCCCTTTTGGACCGCGCCCCGCTACCCCCACGCCTATAGGCCTCCGATGCAACTGTTCGCACAGCGCCTCGCCTTCGTGGACCTCGAGACCACGGGCATGCGGGCGGCGGCCGACCGCATCACCGAGATCGCTGTGGTCACGGTCGACTGCCGTGGCAATGACGCGCCAGCGCAAGTCGAGCAGTGGTCGACGCTGGTCGACCCCGAAGTGCCGATTCCGCCGGTGATCCAGGTGCTGACGGGCATAACCGACGCCATGGTCCGGCGCGCGCCGACGTTTTCGTCGATCGCAGCCGAAGTCGCGTGCCGGCTCGACGGCCGCGTGTTCATCGCGCACAACGCGCGCTTCGATCACGGATTCCTCAAGCACGCCTTCGAGCGACTGGGACGCCCGTTCCACGCGCGCCCCCTGTGTACAGTCAAGTTGTCGCGCCGGCTGTTTCCCGACGCCGACGGCCATGGCCTGGACGCCATCATCGCGCGCCATGCATTGAGCGTCGCCAATCGTCACCGTGCGCTTGGCGACGCGCTCGCGCTGTGGCAGTTCGTGCAGGTGCTCTACGCCACGCATGCTGCCGGCACCATCGCAAGCGAGGCTAAACGAATCCTGCGCATACCGAGCCTGCCCCCGCAGCTCGCGGCGGATGCGATCGAATCGCTGCCGGAATGCGCCGGCGTCTACCGTTTCTATGGCGACAACCCGATGCCACTGTACATCGGCAAAGCGCGCAACCTGCGCGAGCGCGTCGGCGCACATTTCTCGGGCGACTGGCGGCACGAAACCGACCTGCGCTTGTCCGCGGAAATTCGCCGCATCGAACATGAGGCGACCGCCGGCGAGTTCGGTGCAATGCTGCGCGAAGCGTCGCTGGTGAAGTCGCTGATGCCGGCCCACAACCGAGCATTGCGACGCAAAGCCGATGCTGGCGTGCTGCGCATCGAGTTCGGCGCGGCGCCACAATTCATCGCAGCGGCAGCCATTGTCCGTCTCGATGGCCACTACGGTCCGTTCGCGTCCAGGCGCGCAGCGCGCGCGATGCTGCGCGAGCTCGCAGGGGTGCATGCGCTGTGCCTGACACGGCTGCGGCTGGAGAAGCGCGAAGGTCCGTGCTTCGCGCGCCAACTCGGCCACTGCAAAGGCGCGTGTGTTGGCGCCGAGCGCGCGGAAGATCACGATCAGCGATTGCTGGCCGCACTTGCGCCCTACGCAATCGCGGCGTGGCCATTCGGTGACGCTGCCGCGCTTATCCGCGAGTCCGACGGCGCCCGTTGCGAGGCGCACGTCGTGCGCGAGTGGCGCTGGGTGGGCACCGCGCGCGACGATGGCGAGCTCGCGGCGCTGGCGGATATGCAGCCACCGGCGGGGATCGACATCGACGTCACGCGCATGCTGCTGCGCCTTTTCGCGCGCAACCCGCATGCGTTCGTCGGCATTTCAGGCGGCGCTGACTGCGTTGACGAGGGCGCGCATGCGTCGATGACGGACGCGGCAACCTCGGGCGCGATGGCGATCGGCGGCGCCGGCTGACTCTGCGGCACGCAGCCGCGGGCGCAGTCGCATATGCACGCCACCGCATATGGTTGCCGACGTCGATTGCCCGTAGCATGAGCCGATGCATGGCGCACTCCCGACTACTGCGCGCGTACGCGCCAAGCGCTGCGCAGCGCATTGCGCGTGACGCGTGCAGGATTTCTCCCTCGCACTGGGTACTGCAGCGTCGCTGCTTGCGGGCGGCGATCCGGAGTTGTGGCAGATCATCGGGCTATCCCTCGCGGTTACCCTCAGCGCGACGCTATTCGCGACACTGGTCGGCGCGCCACTGGGCGCATTGCTTGCGATATCGCGGTTCCCGGGCCGGCGTTTGATCGTGGTTGTGTTGAACGGCTTCATGGGGCTACCCCCGGTTGTCGTCGGCCTTTCCGTGTACCTGCTGCTGTCGCGCTCGGGACCCCTGGGTTCGCTGGGCATTCTGTTCACTGCGCGCGCGATGGTGATCGCACAATCGCTGCTGATCATGCCCATCATTGCGTCGCTGATGCGGCAGGTGATCGAGGATGCATGGAGCGAGTACCGCGAGCAGCTGGTTTCACTCGGTGCAAACACGAAGATCGCCATTGCCACGCTGCTGTGGGACACGCGCTATTCGCTGGTCACCGCGCTGCTGGCGGGTTTCGGCCGCGCAGCCGCCGAAGTCGGCGCGGTGATGATCGTCGGTGGCAACATCGCCCATTACACGCGGGTGATGACGACTGCCATCGCGTTGCAGACCAGCATGGGCGACCTGCCGCAGGCATTGGCGCTGGGATTCGTGCTGATCGTTATCATCATCGGCATCAACGCGGTTGCGTTCGGCATCCGCAGCTGGGCGCAAAGGCGCTACCGGTGAGCGACGCCACGATCCTCCCGCTGCAACTCGACGGCATCTGCTACGCAGCGGGCGGCAACCCGATCCTGCGTGGCATCGACGCCAAATTCGCTGGCGGCAGTCGCACCGTGATCCTCGGCGCCAATGGTGCGGGCAAGAGCGTGCTGCTGCGTATCTGCCACGGACTGATCGCACCCACGGCAGGAACAGTGCGCTGGGCCAACGGGGACGCCCGGCCGCGCGCTCAGGCGATGGCTTTCCAGCGGCCCGTGCTGTTGCGCCGCTCCGTGCTCGGCAATATCGAATATGCGTTGCGGCTGGCCGGCGTTCCCGCGTCGCAGAGGCGGTCGCAGGCGCAACGTGCGCTGTCGCGGGTGGGTCTTGCCGGCATAGGCGATCGCTCGGCGCGCGTGCTGTCGGGCGGCGAGCAGCAACGCGTCGCGCTGGCAAGGGCGTGGGCATTGCGTCCGTCGATCCTGTTCCTCGACGAACCGACCGCGAGCCTCGACCCCGCCGCCGCGCGCAACATCGAATCGATCGTGCAGGCCATCCATGCGGCGGGGACCAAGATCGTGATGACGACGCACAACCTCGCCCTGGCACGAAGGCTCGCCGACGAGGTCCTGTTGCTGCACGAAGGCGGAGTAATCGAATCCGCACCCGCGTCCGAATTTTTTTCCCGCCCGCGCACACCGCTCGCGCGTGCCTTCATCGAAGGAGAGTTGTCGTGAGAGTGTTGTACTTCATCCTGATCACGTTGTTCGCGTTGCCGGCATACGCCGGGAATCATTTCATCACCGTGGCGTCGACGACGTCGACCGAACAATCCGGCCTGTTTCCGCACCTGCTGCCCGCATTCACCAAGGTCAGCGGAATCGACGTGCACGTGGTCGCGCTGGGCACCGGCCAGGCACTGGACCTTGCCAGGCGTGGCGATGCGGACGTCGTGTTCGTGCACGATCGGCCGGCGGAGGACAAGTTTGTCGCGGATGGATTCGGCGT
>JBDTJK010000452.1:0-2614 GCA_039935875.1 Casimicrobiaceae bacterium | reverse complement strand
CCTTCGACACAGCCGTCGACGCGCAGGCCGCCGGTGAACAACAGGTCGCCACGCACGATCGTTCCGGCGCCGATCAGGCTGTCCAGGCGCTTTTGCGGGGCGGCTTCACTCTTGGCTTTGAACATGGCGGCTTCCTATGGAATAGTCAATGACCGGGACACACGCGGGGTACTGCTGCCATCCTCGAACACGCGCGCCGTGATGCCGGTCACCCGCGCGCCGTCGGGAACGCGAAATGCGCCCTCCACGCGCTGATAATACTTGAACTTGAGGGTCAGCGGCGTGACGGAGTCGGGCTGGTCGGCCGGCAGGTTGATCAACGTCGGCGGGCCTGAACCGGCGCCGGCGACGCTCGCCTGCAGCGTCACGTGGCCCGCGAATTCGTCGCGCGGGTTACCCCCGCGCACCAGCAGCACGCCGTAGTGCCAGCGTCCTGGCGCCTCGGGCTCGAAGGTCAACCGCTGGATCGTCATCGCGCCCTGCTTGCTCGAGTCGGACACCAGCTTCTGCAGGAACGCGAGTTCCTCCTTGAGCTGCGAGTTTTCCTGCGCCAGGTCGGCATTCTGGTGAGCCAGCGATCCTTGCGCGCCGCGATTGATGGCGACATCGCTTTCGAGCTCCGCAACGTGGGCGCGGACAGATTCCGACTCGCCCTTCAGATGCGAATTCTCGGCCTCCAGCGTGGCGACACGATCCTTCATCTGCGAACGGTTGAAGCCGCTGAAAATCTGCCCGAAGTCGAATCCCCACCACCACATGCCCGCGACCAGCGCGGCAACCACCAGCAGCAGGCCGGCACGCAATTTCCAGCCGAGGTCGGTACGCACCGTCATCCGCGGTGCGCTGATCGAGAACGGGTGGCGCATGCGGCGCCAGATCGCGTGAGGCGCCACCTGCCTTCCCGCTACGGGAGCACCGCAACGGCGTCGAGGCCAGTCGCTTCGTCGAGGCGGAACATCAGGTTCATGTTCTGCACCGCCTGCCCCGCCGCCCCCTTCACCAGGTTGTCCATCACGACCACGACGCGCACCAGGTCCGAGTCGGCGGGGCGGTCGACGGCGATCCGCAGCATGTTGGAGGCGCGCACCGAACGTGTGTCCGGTGTCGAGCCGGCGGGCATCACATCGACGAAAGGTTCTCCGGCGAAGCGTTTTTCGTACAGTTGCTGCAGGTCGATGTCGCGGGTGAGGGGCGCGTACAGCGTGGACAGGATGCCGCGGATCATCGGCGTCAGGTGCGGCGTGAACACGACCCGCACCGGCGCATCGGTGACCCGCGAGAGTCCCTGCACGATTTCAGGGTGGTGGCGGTGACCGCCCAGCGCATACGCCGAGAAGTTGTCCGCAGCTTCGGCGAACAGCAGGTTCGTCTCGCTCTTGCGGCCGGCGCCGGACACGCCGGACTTGCTGTCGGCGATCAGCCGTGATGCATCGACCACGCCGGCCTCGACCAGCGGCAGGAATCCGAGCTGCACGGTCGTCGGATAGCAGCCGGGATTGCCCACGATGCGCGCGTCGCGGATCGCGTCGCGGTTCATCTCGGGCAAGCCGTAGACCGATTCGGCAAGCAGCTCAGGACAGGCATGCGGAATCCTGTACCAGCGCTCGAACATCGCCGCATCCTGCAGGCGGAAATCGGCGGCGAGGTCGATGATTTTCACGCCGTCGGCGACCAGTTCGCGGGCCTGCGACATCGCCACGCCATGCGGGGTGGCGAAGAACACCACGTCGCAATGCGCGAGATCGGCGCTGGCCGGGTCGCTGAACGCGAGGTCGCATACGCGGCGCAGCGAGGGGAACATCTGCGCGACCGGCGTTCCAGCTTCCTTGCGCGACGTGATCGTCGCCACCGAGGCCTGCGGGTGGCGGCTCAGGATACGCAGCAACTCGACGCCGGTATAGCCGGTACCACCGACGATGCCGATGCGCAGTTTCTGCGCAACGCCACCGGCGGGCCGAGGCGCGGACCCGGGATGCCGGCCGGCGTGGATGTCGGTCACCGTCGCGTCGCCCGCGATGCGCGGCGATTCTTCGGGCACGTGGTTATGCAGATATGCCTCCGTCATAGATTGTACCACTGGTCAAATCAACGGCCGACGCGCGGCAAGGCCTCAAAACAAAAGGGCTGCCAGTCGCTGGCAGCCCTTCGTCGAATCTGAAGCGGAACGTCAGCGCTTGGAGAACTGCTTGCGACGGCGCGCCTTGTGCAGGCCAACTTTCTTGCGCTCGACTTCGCGCGCATCGCGTGTAACCAGCCCGGCCTTCGACAGCGTGGGCTTCAGCTGGCCATCGTACTCGATCAGCGCGCGGGTGATGCCGTGGCGTACTGCGCCGGCCTGTCCTGACTCGCCGCCGCCGATCACGTTGACCATGATGTCGAACGTGGTCGCATGGTTGGTCAGCACCAGCGGCTGGCGCGCGACCATGCGGCCCGTTTCACGCGAGAAGAATTCGTCGACCGGCTTATCGTTGACGACGATCTTGCCGCTGCCCTGCTTCATGAACACGCGTGCCACCGAAGTCTTGCGGCGGCCGGTTCCGTAATAGTAGTTGCCGATCATTTTCTGTCGATGTCCAGCGGTTTGGGCTGTTGCGCCGAGTGCGGATGCGTATCG
>JBDTJK010000451.1:0-3165 GCA_039935875.1 Casimicrobiaceae bacterium | reverse complement strand
CAACGTCAGATGATTTCTGATTATGCTCTGCTCAACAACCAAGTTCGGCCAGGGGAACGGCGCACAGCGAATGTCCAGCGTGTTGCAGCAAGCAGTCGTAGCCGGCCGCGATACGTTCGGCAGCACCCGACCCGAAGCTGTCTGTCGAACGCCAGGGAAGCGGTCATCCCCGACTTCTCTGATCGGGCGGGTACAGTGCTCGGATAGGTCCCTTCGAGCGTCCGCAAAGGACGGCAACGTGCCGCCCTCTGACGCGGGGGAATGCGGCGACCCCAACTTCCCATTCATCGGGCTCGGCAAGCGGCCGTTGTAGACCGGGAAGCGGATCTGCAACTTGCCCACACGCCGCCTCCCGCTTCCGGAGCGCGCCGCCGCGCGCCCCGCAATTTCCATGATGTCGTGGAGTTGATCCGGCGTTACTGCGGTGAGCACATCGAGACGCCGATGCCGTATCCCTCGGCCACATAGCCTTGCGCCAGCATCTGGTTACGTACCGCCAGGTCGGTGGTAAAGCGGTGATTGGGTGCCCCTCCCATGCCGTTGTTGTAGAGCCGATAGACGGGAATCGTTCCAGTCGGGCAGGCACCGTTCGCGTTCGGAAGCATCGTATAGAAGAGATTGTCGTCTTCAAGACCCCAGTCGGGGAAGCCCGCGATTGTTGCTTCACACCCAAAGCCCTTGGGCGCATAGAAATGTGAACTCTTCGGCGCAAACGACGTGTTGAAGAAGCGGCAAGTTGCGACAGAACCTGTAGGTGCAGTCGCGGGCGCATAGACGTTGAAGGAAAGGCCTGTACGCGACCATTCTTGAAATGGCGGTGCGTGAGCATCCAGCAAGGCAATTTCTCCGGCGACTGGCGTGATGAAGTAGTGATCGAACGTCGCGTGGTAAAACTCGATCGCGCTACTCTTGTCCACCGAAATGGCAAGTGGCCTGACCGACACCGACTTCGAAGGCAGGCTGGTGCCGGCCGCGCTGCTGGCGGTCACGGAACAGAGGTACGGTTTGCCATTGTTAAGTCCAGTCACGGTGAGCGGCGAGGCCGGTCCGGATGAAATGAACGTGCCTGGCCGCGTCCCTTGCGTGCAAGTCGCTGCGTAGCCGGTGATCGGAGAGGCCCCGCCCGCCAGTGGAGGAGTGAAGGAGATCGAAGCTCGCGCGTCACCGGCCTCGGCTTTGCTGATGAAAGGCTCGCTGGGCACGGTGCGCGCCATGTGGTTCCGATACGTGCGGTACCAGATGTTGCCGGACTCCGGGGCCGTGCCAAAAAGGACGACCACGTCGAGCTGACCGTCACGATCGAAATCGGTCACCGCGCCGGCGGTCACCGCGCCAAATGATGACGTCGGCCCCAATACGCCCAGCTGTGCTGGCGTGAAGCGGCCGCTGCCGTCATTCATCCAGATCGGTGGGACTCGTATATCCAAGGCGCCAATGGGGTTGCAATAGAGATCCTCCCATCCGTCACCATTGAAGTCGGCGAATCGAAGTGGTGAGCAGCCCGACGGAATAGTGGTATAGCCCGCATACGTATTCGGACCGAGCAGCCGGATGGCCGTCTCGTCGGCGAACGTACCATCGCCGCGATTGATCAGAATCTGGAAGGCCGCGCCGTCGTAGATCGGTTTCCGGTCCGCATACACAACGAGGTCGGGGTACCCGTCGCGATTGATATCGAGAACGACGATGCCATTGAACTCCCAGTCGCCTGGCTTGAGGGAACCCGCCGGCAGCACCTGCCGCGGCCGCCGCGTGAAATCGCCCGTTCCATCGTTGAACAACACGAGGTTCTCCGAATGGATGTCGCCGAGCGTGAGGAGGATGAGGTCGGCGTATCCGTCCCGGTCCACGTCGGCGATGGCGCACGTACCCATCGAGTAACCCTTGTTGACGCCGAGCAGCTCTGCCGGAATTCCGCGGGTCGACTGGGTGAACGTGCCGTCGCCCTTCCCGATAAGCAGATACGACCCCTCCAGTCCGGCGCTCTTGAAATTCAGGACATAGACGTCCGGCACGCCATCGCCGTCGACATCGCCAGAACAGGCGCCGTAGACGTTGGACATGCCCTGAGGCAGCGTCGAGGAGCGATCGACATAGCTGCCGTCGGCACTGGAATTGAACAAAGCGCCCCGCTCGCCACTAAACGGCGGGAAATCGTAGCCCCAGTTCGCAAAGTACAGATCCGGTCGGGCGTCATTGTTGAAGTCGCCCACGATGATTGGATTTGCAAACACGACACTCGGCAGGGTTCCATTTCCGAACAATTTTCGTGTCACGTCCGTAAGGGAACCATCCACATTCGGTCGAAGCGCGCGGCAAGGTATCGGCGCATTCTCCTCGCCGTAACGGCAGAGAAAGGTATCCGGGCGCCCGTTGCCTTGAAAGTCGACCTGGACGCGAAAGCCGAGACCAGCCGGGTCACCCGAAGGCAGCAACCACGGTATGGAAGGATCGGAGACTTGCCGAAACGCTCCGTTTTGCGTGAGAACCTCGCGGAAGTCGAGGGTCGGGAAGGCGCGCGCGGCGGTCAGTGGTACCAATCCCATGACCATTACCGTGATTGCCGTGCGAAAGTACCAGCTTGGCCGATGACCCGACGAATTCAGCAAATGTTGCTTCATGGGGCAGGCACGCTCAGCCAGGAGTTCATCGGGGGTAACCAAATAATCGGCGCTCAAGCACTTGAGCCTGAGTGTAGTGAGAACGGTAGTACGGGTCAAACTTCGATTTTCAGTAACAAGGGGACATTACGCACGCTTGTCGTTTTACTTTTGCGCGAGAGCGCACGCTGGATGTCCGCTTGTGGGAACATGGGTCAATGCCCGGTCTTGGCCGCGCGCAGTCTGCAGACAATCTCGGCCTTTGGTCCGCTGTTGGGCGCGTTCCTGACCTTCGCGGTGGCGTGATCCTGGCGCCTAAAGGTCGAATGGGGATTTCGAGTATGGCGCGCTCTAACGTGATCTGACACCGCCCGTCAGATCGAATCTGGGTTGGACACATCATCCGAGGCACAAGCGCCGAGCAGTGCCCCGCTACCCTACGCAGGCTATCTCGAAAGACCTCGCTGACGGCCAAAGGCTCAGGTAACGTGATCACCGCGTAGCGTCGCACTCAACTGCTGGCCGATGCGTTGCTCAAGGACGGAACGCCAAGGCACCAAGCTAA
>JBDTJK010000450.1:0-4072 GCA_039935875.1 Casimicrobiaceae bacterium | reverse complement strand
TCGAAGGCCGCCGCCGCAATTCGCTTTGCCGCGTCGGCAACGTCCGCATCTTTCAAGATGACGTTGGCCGCGCTCGATCCAAGCTCAGCGATGAATTTTTTCGCGCCGGCGGCACGTACCAATGCGTCGCCACCCGCACAGCCCCCGGTAAACGTCACGGCGTCGACATCTGCGTGAGCTGCCAGCGCGAGCGCCGGGGCACGATCGCCGGTGATCACATTGAACAATCCCGACGGCAGACCGGCCTTGGAAAATAGCTCAGCGACAGCCAGCGCGACCCGCGTGCCTGCAGGATGCGGCTTGGCCACGACAGCATTGCCGGCCACCAGCGCAGGCGCGACTTTTTGCACCAGCAGGTTGATCGGTGCATTGAATGGGGTGATCGCGGCAACCACGCCGTAGGGAATGCGGCGGGTGTAGCCGAAATGCCCGGCCCCGGCTGCCACTGCATCGAGTGGCAGGACTTCGCCGCGCAGTGTCGTGATCTCCACGGCGCACGCCCGGAGGAATTGTGCTGCGCGCCTGACCTCGACATCCGCAAGTCGCCGAGGCTTGCCGACATCGCGAATGATCAGTTCCGCGAGACCCGACGCGTTCGCCTCGACAGCTGCCGCAGCGTCGGCAAGCCACGTCGCACGCTGCCCAATGGTGTCGAGTCGATGGGCTACATACGCCGCCCGCGCGTCGCTCACGGCAGACTCGACCAGTTGTGGGGAAGCGTCGCGCATCTCCGCAAAAACTTCCCGGTCGACCGGGGATACGAGCTCGATGATCGGCCCGCTGTCGTCTTGCGAAACACCGTGAATGAAACTTTGCAAGCGCAATCGCACTGGAGATCTTTCTGCAAACCGACGGGATTGGGCAGCCGGACTGAGCGGCCATGTGGCGTATGCGGGTGGCACATGCGAACACCCGGCCTCAATGGGGGAATGTTGACTAAACGGTCAATAATTGTCAAGCCGCGAGACTGCGCTTGCGAGTGTCGCCGATGGAGGATCACGGGCATCGTGGCGAGAGGGCTGCAGCAGCAGTCACCGTCCGCGGAGGCATCGAACGTCACGTCAATTTTCGACCACCGATCTGCCTGGTGACATGTGTGGTCAAATGGCAATCGTCCGCACCACAACCCGAAGCAATGGATAAAAACATCAAACGGGACGCTAACGACGCCACTCGCTCGGCCGCAGTCAGACGCCCGGCATCGAGGAACAGTTCGAGCGGCACGCGCGCGTCGATCATGGCGGCAGCCGTGGCGGAGTTTGCGGACAAGGGCTACGACGGTGCGCGCGTCGACGAGATCGCCATGCACGCAGGTGTCAACAAGAACCTGCTCTACCATCACTTCCGCAACAAGGACGGTCTGTTCACGGCCGTCCTGGAATATACGTACGAGGCGATCAGGAAACGCCAGAAGGATCTCGAGTTGCGTGACATGGACCCGGTCACGGGCATGCGCAAGCTGGTGATATTCACCGGGCGCATATGGGTGCAGCTGCCGCATTTCCAGCGGCTTCTGCACAGCGAAAATCTGCACGAAGGCACGCACGTACGGCAATCGGCCAAGATTCCGCAGATGTACAACCCGCTACTCGACACGATCCGCGACCTTCTCGATCGCGGTGTCAAGAGCGGTCAGTTCCGCAAGGGGATTGATCCGATCGATCTGTATGTCTCGATCTCGGCTCTTTCAGCTCACTACATCAGCAACCGGCACACGTTCGAAGCGATTTTCGGCAAGCGCCTGATGACGCCCAAGCGCATCCGGCAACGACTCGATCACGCAGCTGAGATGATTCTTCGCTATGTCGAGGTCCATCCCGAATGACGCAACTTCAGCGTCCATCTTGCCCTGGTTGACCGCGCTGCAATATCAGCCGCTGCCCACCCGCGCGCGGCTTCCCAGTGCGACGATGACCACCACGGCGACCGCTGCTCCCACCGTCAACGGATCCAGTCGCTCGCCGTTGACTATCGCCGCGAGCGCGAGCGTGATGAACGTCTGCAGCAATTGCACCTGGCTGACGCGCGCGACACCGCCCATCGCAAGCGCTGCATTCCATGCGAAATAGCCGATCAACATGCTGAACAGCGACACATAGGCGAATCCCGACCATGCGCGCGCCGAAATGACGAAGACATCTTGCGGCATCAGCCAAAGCGCCGAGGGGGCGGTAACCGGCAACGCCAGAACCGGGATCCAGCAGATCACTTCCCAGCCGGGCATCTGTTGCGACAGGCGTCCAGAATAGACGTAACCGATCGACGTGCAGATGGCCGCCGCGAACATGTACAGATCGCCAGTGGAAACGTGGCCGCCGCTGTCGCGCATCGTGGAAACCGCATGCAGACGCTGGTTGGCATCGGTGAATTCGCTCCCGGAATGTCAGGTTGCGCACGTGCCCACGCCATCGAACACGAGCTTGCCGCGCGCAGCCGCAGCCGCATCGAACGATCCGCTCGGCGTCGGCGAGCACGAGGCTTCAGATGTTCGTCAGGCCCTTTACCCCGCGTACGGCCCGCTTCCCGCCAACGGCCAGCGAGTCGCCGGACACCGTTGCGATGCAATGCGCGACGAATGCGCGCAACCCCGTCGTCATCGACTTGTCGTGCTGGTGGATCAGGCAGAAATCCCGTCGCAGCTTGGGAAGCGGCGTTTGCAGCAACACGAGTTGGCGCAACCGCAGCATGTCTTCGACGATGTGCCGCGACAGGCACGTGATCCCGAGTCCTTCAGCCGCAGCGTGCTTGATCGACTCTGCGCTTCCCAATTGCATCTGCGAGCGAAGCCGCTGCAAATGCGGTGCGAGGGCGTGCTCGACCGTTTCGCGTGTGCCGGAGCCCGGTTCGCGAAACAGCCAGCGCGCGTCACGCAGCGCCTGCAGCGGCACCTGCTGCTTGCGCCACTTCCTGGCCAGCTCGTGATCCGGAGAACACACAATGACCATGTCATCCGTCATCCACGGGACCACCGTGATCGAACTGCGCAAGCAGGGGCCTTCGATGAAGCCCATGTCAACGGCGAATTCCTCGACCGCGGTCACGATGTCGCCGGTGTTGCCGACGACGATCTCCACTTGTGCTTGCGGATACCTCTCGCAGAAACGCGCGACTACACTGGGCAGGATGTAATTGGCAATCGTCGTGCTGGCACCGAGCTTCAGGTCATAGGCCCGTACGTCGGCGCCAACGCCGAATTCCATTTCGATGGAAGCCGCGCTCTGCAGCATGGACCGCGCCTCGGGCAGCAGCGCACGACCCGTGTCGTTGAGGATCAGGCGCCGGCCGACACGATCGAACAGGCGTGTGCCGAGCTCGCCTTCCAGCTCGATCAATGCGGCGCTGGTCGCCGACTGCGACAGCGCAAGCGCGACGGCACCGGCAGTCGTGCCGCCGCTACCGGCAACCGCGACGAATATCTGCAACTGCCTCAGTGTAATTCGGCAGGGAGTCATTTACCTGCAAAATAGGTAGATTATATCCACATAATTCATTTTCATGGTGCGGGTTTAAAGGCTAGATTCGATTGGCGGGTCCAGTCCTGGCACTGGCCTGCGCGCCGACACGGGCCGCATTGGCGTCGGGCACGCGTCGACGATCCGCCATGGCCTTAAGCAAACAGCCGCTTCCATTTAATGACCACGCCGATCGAAATTCGCCCTCTGCCGCCGCAAAGCGGCGCACCCAAGCGCATCGAATACACGACGTGCTACATGTGCGCGTGCCGCTGCGGTATCAAGGTCACGTTCGAAGGTGCCAAGCTGCGCTTCATCCAGGGTAACCGCGACCATCCCGTCAATCGCGGCGTGCTGTGCGCCAAGGGCTCCGCCGGAATCATGAAGCAGCTGTCGCCGGCGAAGCTCACCAGGCCTCTGAAGCGACGGGCCGGCACCGAGCGCGGCGCGGGTATCTTCGACGAGATCGAATGGGACGAGGCGCTGTCGATCGTCGAGACGCGCTTGCGCAAGATCCGCGACACCGATCCGCGCAAGCTCGCGTTCTTCGCCGGACGCGACCAGATGCAGGCGCTGACCGGGCTGTGGGCGCAGCAGTTCGGCACACCCAATTGGGCTGC
>JBDTJK010000449.1:0-9699 GCA_039935875.1 Casimicrobiaceae bacterium | reverse complement strand
GGCCCGCGCGGACCGCGACGTCGCGCACGACGTGGCTGGCTGCATGCCGGAACAGGCAGTACAGCATGTGCGTGCGGGTGAGATCGGCACTGCGGCCCTGCAGCGCGAACAGGTCGGCCACCATCTGGCGCTGGATCTTCCAGATCAGATACAGATCCGGCATCACCGTGGCCATGCCCAGCGGGCCGGGCGGGAGTGCCAGCGATCCGGACAATAGCGCGGCACGGCGCGCCGCCGAGCGCGCGATTGCCGTCGCGGAGGGCTCGACGTCGCCGTCCCGGCTGCGTGCGGCCGGCACGTCAGTGATGATGCGCTCGAGCATCCCGGGCAGCACCTCTGAAACGGTGGAGTCGATCACCAGCGCCATGTTGAAAATTCCTGCAGATTCGCCCGGAGCTTACGGATATCCGACAGATTGCGCCAATCGCGGCCGTTACAATGCGTTTTTTGCCGCGGGGTCGCTGATGGACTTGGAAATCGCTCGTGCCGTGCATCTGCTGGGCGCCGTAGTGTGGGTAGGCGGCATGTTCTTCGCCAATTTCGCGTTGCGGCCGGTTGTGGGTACGCTGCCGGCTGCGCAGCGATTCCCGTTGCTGGTGGCGGTCCTCGGACGCTTCCTCGTCTGGGCGGGCGCCGCGGCGGTGGCCCTGTTCGCCAGTGGCGTCTGGATGATGCGCGCGGCCGGCGGCATGGCGCACCTCGCACCAGCGGTGCATGTGATGATCGCGCTGGCAATCGCGATGCTTTTCGTCTATGCCTACGTCATCGCAGGACCGTTTCGCGCGCTACGGGCGGCGACGGCGCGTGCGGACTTGCCCGCCGCTGGCACCGCGATGGCGCGCGTGCGCGTATGGGTGGCCGCAAACCTGGCCATCGGACTTGTCACCGTCGTCATCGGGGCGTTCGCGGGCTAGCACTCGCGCCCAACGCAGGGACGCGACATGCCGCACGCCGACCGCCGATCGTTGCAGGCTCAATCCATGCGCGTGTTCGGCTTTGCCGGGTGGTCCGGCAGCGGCAAGACGACACTGATCGAGCGGCTGATTCCCACGCTGGTCGCGCGCGGCCTGCGCGTGTCCCTCGTCAAGCATGCCCATCACGAGTTCGACGTCGACGCTCCGGGCAAGGATAGCTACCGTCATCGCCGCGCAGGCGCGACGGAAGTGCTGGTCAGTTCCGCCAACCGATGGGCGTTGATGCACGAGATGCGCGGTGCGCGCGAACTGACGCTGGTCGAAGCGGTGGTGCGGCTGTCCCCCTGTGACCTGGTGCTGGTGGAAGGCTACAAGAGCGCGGCGATCCCCAAGCTCGAGGTGCACCGGCGCATCGTGGGCAAGCCATTGCTGCACCCAGGCGATGCGCACGTGGTCGCTTTCGCGACCGACGAGCCTTCCGCGTTTACGGGAATTCCCATTCCCGTGCTTGCGCTGGACGACGTGGACGCGGTTGCCACACTGGTCAGCGTCCATGCACTGTCATTGCCGCTTGTTGTTTGACTTTGCCGCGGCCCGCAGGTAGCTTGAACCAAACGCCACCGGCGCCCATTTGGGAACGGTGGGAAGCGCTTCGGAGTGTTTCCGCTACGCAACGTGTGCTCATGAAAAATATAATTAAAACATTAAGCTACGTGGTTATTCTTGCGTTAAGTCTTACGCAGGCTGCGTTTGCGCAGGAGCGTGGTGTCCTTATGGCTCCGAAAGGCTTCTATGGTGGCGTGGCGCTGCGCGACGCCGGCATTCCCCCGGCCGGGATCGACTTCTCCGCGGTATCGTCGTCCTGGGCCAAGTTCGGCTCGGTGATGGACGCCGGCAACGGGTCGCAATCGTTGCTGTACGGTGGATTCCACTTTGCCAACAACGTATCCGTCGAGGCCGCACTGGTGCGCAGCGACAACATGACGTTGCCGATGGGCCGCGGAATGGGCTTGGCGTTGGGTACGCCGGCCGAGGCGCAGCCGGCACGCTGGAATGCGGACGTCTATTCGAGCTATGCGATCTTGCCGGCGTTTTCGCTCTATGGCCGTCTCGGCTACAAGCAGATCGACGCGCTGCCGGCCTATCTTGCGCTCACGGGGACTGCAGGGTCGTCCGACCGGCAAGGCGTCAACTACGGAGTCGGACTGCGCTACGACATGACTCGATCGCTTGGCTTGAAGCTTGAATACGCACGCTTCGGCCGCTTCAGTTTCGATGGGTTCGGTGGCGCACTCCCTGATTCCGACCAGGTCCAGATCGGGGTGCAGTACCACTTCTGACGGCGCACTGCCGGCGCAAGCACCGCGCCGCTTCTGCTATCTTCGTCCGATGCCGAACGTTCCAGAGTCCACATTGACGATCGTTTACCTCGCACGCCTGCGCGAAGTCCTGGGACGTGCAAGCGAAGCGTGGCCATTGACTGGCCCGACCAGCGCTGGCGCGATCCGCGACGCGCTGCGCAAACGCGATGCGACGTGGGCGCATGAGCTTGCCGACGGGCGCGCCGTGCGCCTTGCGGTCAACCAGGCCATTGCGTCGCCGTCCACGCTCGTGCATCCCGGTGACGAACTCGCCTTCTTGCCACCCGTGACCGGCGGCTGACCGGTGAACGTACGCGTCCAGCAAGGGCCGTTCGACATCGGCGAGGAAATCGAGCGGCTGCGCGGCAACGATGCTCGCATCGGCGCCATTGCCACGTTCGTCGGCACGGTGCGGGATGTCAACGACGCTGCGCGCGTGGATTCGATGGTCCTTGAGCATTACCCGGGGATGACCGAGCGTGCACTGGCCGAAATCGTGGACGACGCCAAGGCTCGCTGGGAGCTGATCGACGCACTGGTCGTGCATCGCGTCGGCATGCTGCGGCCCACCGACGCGATCGTGCTGGTCGCGGTGAGCAGTGCGCACCGGGGCGATGCGTTCGCCGCGTGCGAGTTCATCATGGATTTCCTGAAGACCCGCGCGCCGTTCTGGAAAAAGGAAACCACGGCCGATGGCGAGCGCTGGCTCGATGCGCGCGAGAGCGACGCCGATGCCGCTGCGCGCTGGAAATCCGGGCGCGATTAGCCACGCATGGCGTCCGCTGCGTTGATCGGGGTCGATTGGGGCACGTCCAGCGTGCGCGCGTACCGCATCGCGTTCGACGGCGTGGTGATCGACTCGCGCGAATCCACAAGCGGCGTGCAGAAGATGGGCCGCGTTTCCTATGCAAGCGCACTCGACACGCTGCTGGGCGACTGGCGCGACGAACCGGTACCGCGCTTGGCGGCCGGCATGGTCGGCAGCCGCAACGGCTGGATCGAGGTTCCGTACGTCGAAGCGCCAGCGACGCTGCGCGCGTTGGCGGATGGCCTGCGACGGACCCCGGATGGCGAACTTGCGATCGTTCCCGGTGTGATTGTGCGCGACAGCGCGGGCACGCCGGACGTGATTCGCGGCGAGGAAACGCAGCTATTCGGTGCGCTCGACGAAGCGCACGCCGACACGCTGCTGGTGATGCCGGGAACGCACAGCAAGTGGGTCGTCGCGCGCGATGGGACGCTCGCGGAGTTCGCCACGTGGATGACCGGAGAACTGTACGCGGTCCTGCTTGCACACTCGATTCTGGGACGCCTGGCGGAGCCCGGAACGGGCGGCGACGATCGCGGTTTCCAGCGCGGTGTCGAATTCGGCCTGCGCGACGGTGCGATCGTCCACGATTGCTTCGCCGCGCGCAGCCTCGTGCTCACTGGCGAGCTGGCGGGCGCTGATGTCGCCGATTTCCTGTCCGGATTGCTGATCGGGCGCGAAGTGCGCGACGGTGAACGCTGGACACGCAAGCGAGGCAATGTCGTCAACGATGTCTGCGTCGTCGGCGCCGATGCGCTCGCCACGCGCTATGGCTACGCACTGGCGCAGGCGGGCATTGTTGCGCGCCGCGCGCCGTTCGCCGCTGCGCGCGGGCTCTGGCGCATCGCGCGCGCCGCATCGCTATTGAGTCCGAGGTCACCATGAAGCTTGCCGACTACCTGTCGCCACTGCCGTTTTGTGCGGTCCTGCGTGGAATCACGCCCGAAGAAATCGAACCGGTATGCCGCGCGCTGGCCGATACCGGCTTTCGAATCCTCGAGGTTCCACTCAATTCTCCGCGCCCATTCGACAGCATTCGCCTGCTCGCGCAGCACTTCGGCGGCAATTGCCTGGTGGGTGCGGGAACCGTCATCGAACCTGCCGACGTTGACCGGGTGGCAGACGCCGGCGGCAACCTGGTGGTGATGCCGCATTCGGACGCGCGCGTGATCAGTGCAGCCAAGCGGCGCGGCATGATATGCATGCCGGGTGTCGCGACACCGACTGAAGCGTTCGCCGCGCTTGCGGCGGGTGCCGACGGACTCAAGATGTTCCCGGCGGAGGCATTGCCTCCCGCCGCGTTGAAGGCATGGCGTGCGGTGCTGCCGCGCGGCACGCTGGTATTTGCCGTCGGCGGGATGCGTCCGGACACATTGCGGCCGTATTGGGAGGCGGGTGCCGACGGTTTCGGCACCGGTTCCAACCTGTACCGGCCTGGAATGCCCGCCGATGAAGTTGCCAGGGCGGCGCGCGCGTACCGTGACGGCGTGCGCGCGTTGCCCGCGCGTGGCTGATGTGACGCACAAGCTCGATGTGCTCGCGCTCGGCGAAGCGATGGTCGAGTTCAACCAGGCGCAACGCGATGATCCGCGCCTGTACCTGCAGGGATTCGGCGGCGACACGTCCAACACGGCGATCGCCGCGGCGCGGCTCGGCGCTCGCGCGGGTTACGCGACGCGCGTCGGCGATGACGTGTTCGGGCGCTGGCTATGCGCATTGTGGGGTGACGAAGGCGTCGACACTCGCGCAGTGGCGGTTGATGCCGCCGCGCCCACCGGCATCTACTTCGTGTCGCACGGCGCGCAAGGACACGAGTTCAGCTATCGCCGTGACGGTTCCGCGGCATCGCGGATGAGTCCCGACGATCTTCCCGGTGCTGCGCTGCGGGCGACGCACGTCCTGCACCTGTCGGCGATCAGCCAGGCGATTTCCCCGTCAGCATGTGCGGCATGTGCTGCCGCCATCGGGATCGCGCGAGCTGCCGGCGCGATGATCTCGTACGACACCAACCTGCGGCTCAAGCTGTGGTCGCTCGAGCGTGCGCGCGAAGTCGTCCGCGCGACGCTGCGCGAGGTGGATTGGGCGATACCGAGCCTCGACGACGTGCGCGTGATCTATGGCGAGGGCACACCCGACGCGTTGATCGACGCGTGCCTTGCCGATGGCGCGCGCAACGTCGTGCTGAAGACGGGCGCTGATGGCTGCGTCGTGGCCAGCGCAGGCTTGCGTACGACGATTCCGGGCCATGCGGTGCAAAGCGTCGATGCCACCGGCGCCGGTGATTGCTTCGATGGCGCCTTTCTCACGCGCCTGGCGCTCGGCGATTGCCCGCAAAGGGCCGCCACCTACGCCAATGCTGCCGCCGCGTTGTCGACGCTTGGTTACGGCGCAGTGGCGCCGCTGCCACGTCCGGCAGACGTCGACGCGATGCTGCGGACACACGCATGAGCGCCGCCTTTCGCGCCGGCTTTGTTACCGACGCGGTGCTTGCGGTCGACAACGGATATATGATCTCGCGAACCGTTCCGGGATCGGCGCGCGAATCCACCGCGCGCACGCGGGTTCTGTTGCGAAAGGACCGACGCATGGCAATCGGCAGCGCGATCAGGCACTTGAAGAAGGGCGACTGGCAGAAGGCGCATCCGATCGTGCAAAGCGACGAATCGGCAGACGCATGCTGGGCACATGGCATCGTGCACATGCTGGAAGGCGACATCGGCAACGCGCGCTACTGGTACCGGCGCGCACACCGCGCGTTTCCGCTGGCGTTCGATGCGCACCACGAGATCGACGCGCTGGCGGTGGCGGTCAAGGCGCACCAGGAGGAGACCGAGTGACCGCGCGCCACGCAGGTTCCCGAGCTTGCCGCTGTAGATACCTCGCTTGGCGCTGACTGTGCCGACCCGTTCGTGCGCTGAACGCGCCGCGGGCCGGTCGTGGGTGCGCAGGTGACGTTCACCTGGCTCGGCGCGGTTGCGGTCGGCGGCGGCGCCGCCATCGGCGCGTGGATCCGCTGGGGGCTCGGCGTGCTGCTCAATCCGGTGTTCCCGACGCTGCCGCTGGGAACGCTGGCGGCCAACCTGGCGGGGGGGCTTTTGATGGGTGCGGCGATGGAGATCATCACGCGCACGACGCAGATGTCGCCGGAGCTGCGCTTGCTGATGACGACGGGTTTCCTCGGCGGCCTGACGACGTTTTCGACGTTTTCCGGCGAAATCACCGGCCTGTTGCTGCGTGGCGAAATTTTGTGGAGCGCGATCGGCATTGCGGTGCACGTGGCCGGTTCGATCGTGATGACGATTCTCGGCATACTGCTGGTGCGGGCGCTCGTTGCAGCCGTGCTCGCCTGATCACCTTCGGAGCGATAACGGATGAACGGCACCTTGTTGCGCTTTTACGTGACCGAGAGCCGCAAGCACGAGCACGAGCTGTTGTATCAATGGCTGCTCGAATGCGCGCACGCATCGGGGATTGGCGGTGGCTCCGCATTTCGCGCGCTTGCGGGGTTCGGACAGCATGGCGTGATGCGCGCGGAGCACTTCTACGAGCTCGCTGCCGACGTGCCGGTGGCGGTGGAATTCGTCACCACCGAACAGCAGGCGGACGCGCTGCTCGCGCGTCTGCGCGAACTCGGCATCGACGTGTTCTACGTTCGATCGAGTGCCGAGTTCGCATCCACCGGGGCCTGAGCCGCAATTCGCTTTAATTCGAGGGAATCGACAAATGGTGCAGGCAATCAGGATTCATGCGACCGGCGGCCCGGAAGTGCTGCAATACGAGAGCGTCGAGGTTGGCGCCCCCGCAGCGGGCGAAGCGCGCGTGCGCAATGCGGCGATTGGCGTCAACTTCGTCGACACGTATAACCGCAGCGGCCTCTATCCGCTGAAGCTGCCATCGGGGCTCGGCAGCGAAGGGGCCGGCGTCGTCGTGGCCGTTGGTTCGGGTGTCGATTACCTGAAAGCGGGCGACCGCGTTGCCTACTGCGTGGGTCCGCAAGGCGCATACGCCGAAGAACGCGTGATGCCGGCGGATCGACTGGTGAAGATTCCCGATGGCATTGACGATGTCACGGCCGCCACGGCGATGCTGAAGGGCCTCACCGTGCAATATCTGTTCCGCCAGACGCATGTACTCAAAAGCGGCGACACGATCCTGTTCCATGCGGCCGCAGGCGGCGTTGGCCTGATCGCGTGCCAATGGGCGCGTGCACTGGGCGTGACGATGATCGGCACCGTCGGCTCGGATGAAAAGGCCGCGGTCGCGAAGTCCAATGGATGCGCGCACACGATCGTGTACACGCGCGAAAATTTCGTCGAGCGCGTGAAGGAAATCACCGGCGGCAAGGGTGTGCCGGTGGCCTACGATTCGATCGGCAAGGACACCTTCCCGGCGTCGCTCGATTGCATTTCGCCGCGTGGATTGTTCGTCAGCTTCGGCAGCGCATCCGGCCCGATCGCGGCGTTCAACCTCGGCATGCTCGCACCGAAGGGTTCGCTGTACGTCACGCGTCCGACACTGTTCACTTACGCCGCGAAGCGTGCCGACTTGCTGGCAATGGCGGATGAATTGTTCGGATTGATACTCGCCGGCAAGAACAAGTCGGAAGCACGGCAGCGTTTCGCGCTGAAGGATGCGGCGGATGCGCATCGCGCGCTCGAATCGCGGCAGACAACCGGCGCCACGGTGCTGATCCCCTGACTTGGGCAACCGCCAGGACTCAACCGCTGCCATTGACAAGGTCGCGCGCGGCGTCCGCCAGCGCCGACGCCGGAACGCCCAGCGGACCGATCCCCTGCGCGACCAGCGCGTCGGCCGCGGCGCCGTGCAGGCACACGGCGATGCGCAGTGCATCCTTCGGATCGATCCGTTGAGAGAGCAGTGCGCCGATCATTCCCGACAGCACGTCGCCGGTCCCGGCGGATGCCAGCGACGGATTGCCGCTGGCGTTGATATCCCACGATCCATCGGGATGCGCCAGCACGCTGCCGGCGCCCTTGACGACCACATGCGCATTCAATTCCTGCGCCAGCGCCAGCGCGGCGGCGCAGCGGTCGCGCTGGATTGCGGTGACGTCAGTGTCGCGCAGGCGCGCGGCTTCCGCGGGGTGCGGCGTCAGCAGGTTGGGCGCCGCTCGCGAACGCAGCAGCACCCGCAGCGCACGGTCTCCGGCGATCAGGTTCAGCGCATCGGCATCCGCCACCAGCGGTACATCGGCGGCCATCGCGCGTACAAGCAACGCCCTCGAAGCGGCATGCGTGCCGAGTCCGGGCCCGACCACGATCGCAGTGGCGCCTGCGAACGCATCGTCGGCTGCGCGCAGCATCAGTTCCGGCGCGGTGAAGTCGACGCCAGGGTGCGCATCGGACGCGAATCCGATGACGACCTTGCCCGCGCCAAGGCGCATCGCCGCGCGTCCGCTCAAAAGCGGTGCGCCGAACATTCCCGCGGCGCCGCCGATGATGGCAAGCGTGCCGAAGGACCCTTTGTTCACGCTCCGCGCGTGGCGGCCCAGCACGTCCGGCAATCCGCCGGCAACACTTGCCCAGCGCAGGCAGTGGCCGTGCGCGGTGTTCCCGGCGTCGTCGACGCCAAGCGCATGCACCGAGATGTCGCCGCACAGGTCGGGACCGGCGGCAGTCAGCATGCCCGGCTTCAATCCGAGAAATGTCGCGGTCGCATGCGCGCGGATCGATGGCGCGATGGCAATCCCGGTATCCGCGTTGAGCCCGGTTGGAACATCCAGCGCAAGGATCGGTGCGCCGCACGCGTTGGCCCACTCGACGAGCTGCGCGTGGCGCGCCGCGAGCGGACGCGTGATGCCGATGCCGAACAGTGCATCGATCACCAGCGCCGGTTTCGCTGCAGGCACGTCGAGCCCCGTCGTCGCACCGGTTTGCAGGTAGGCGCGCAAAGCATTGGCGGCATCCGCCGGCAGTTTTTTCGCGTCGTCGCGGAACACGACGACGACCTCATGGAATGCGGCGCGCAGCAGGCGCGCAACCTCCAGGCCGTCGCCGCCGTTGTTGCCGGGTCCTACCAGCACCACCACGGCACCACCGCGCTCGCCGGCCAGCCCGCGCGCCACCGCTGCCGCGGCGGCCCCGGCACGCTCCATCAGCGGCAGGTCCGCAGCGGATTTTTCGAGCGCCCGCACGTCGGCGACACGCATTACCGGTTCGAGGCGGGCATCCATCGACCATTATAGGCAATGCCCGCCCACCGCTGGCGACGCACGTCGCGGGTGTAGACTTTGCCTCCTTTGCGATAGGAGGGCCAATGCCACAAGCCGAAGCCCAAGGCGACATCCGTGTCGAGCATGACCTGCTCGGCGAACGCGAAATTCCCGCTGCCGCGTATTGGGGCGTGCACACGTTGCGGGCCCTCGAGAATTTTCCGATCACCGGCAACAGCGTCGGGCTGTGGCCAGAGCTCATCCGTGCGCTCGCGCTGGTCAAGCAGGCGGCGGCGCTGACCAACCAGGAACTCGGGGAACTCGACGACGCCAAGGCGAAGCTCATCTGCGCGGCCTGCCAGGAGATCGCCAAGGGCGCGTTGCACGACCAGTTCGTCGTCGACCAGATCCAGGGCGGCGCCGGCACGTCCACCAACATGAACG
>JBDTJK010000448.1:0-5340 GCA_039935875.1 Casimicrobiaceae bacterium | reverse complement strand
GCTCGCGCTCTCCGTCGCCGTCGGCAGCTTGCTACTGAGCTGCGCCAGCACGTCGGAGAGCGCTGTGCCGCTCGTCGTCCCGGCCTGCGTCAGCTTCGCAAGCACCGCCGCGAGGCCCGTGAGTGCGTCGGGCGCGGCTTGGCTTCCCGCGATCGGATTCGACGACGTTCCGGCAGGCGTCTTCGTCAATCCCGTGAGCAGCGTCGCGAGGCTCGCGAGGATCGTAGTGTCGGGCGGAACAGGATCGGGATGAAGCGTCGGCGGCACGGCGGGCGTCGAGCCGGGCGCTCCCGCCTGCGGGTTCTGCGCATTGAATTCCGTGAGCGCCTTCTTGAATCCGGCAGGCACGTTGAGCAGCGCCGTCGTCGCAGCCGTCGCCGTCGTCGAGAGGGCATTGAGCGCGCTCGCCGTGCCGCCGATGGCGCTCAGGAGTGAGCTCACGTCGGTCAGCCCGCCCAAGTCCTGTAGCGAGAGCGTTCCGGCTTGAATCTCATCGACGATCTTCGAGAGCGCGGCGCGCAGCGCGGCAGGCCCCGCGTTGAACGCACTCTGAAGCTGCTGAGCGAGTCCTGAGTTCGGCCCGACCGTCTTCACGATCGCATCGACGGAATCCTTCAACGCCTGCGCCGGGGTCGCCGCCGTATTGTTGAGCGCGTTCCGGACAGAGATGAGCGATTGATTCGTTGCGAGGTCGTTCCCGAGCGTCGTGAGCTTCACCGCGTCGAGCGCGAGCGCCTTCATAAAGGCGTCCAGTCCGACGAAGTTGCCCTTTGAGTCCTGTAGCGTGATGCCGAGCGCCTTCGCGGCGGCATCGGCCTGATCGATCGTAAGGCCGAACTGCTTGAGCACCGCGCCGACGCCTGACTGCACCGCGCCGGGGAAACTGAGCGGCCCATTGGAGCTGAGGAATTGCCCGACGGCATCTTTGAACGTCGAGTCAGCGACGCCAGAGCCGGAGGCCAGCGAGTTGACGTCCTTGTTCGCCGCCGAGATCGCCTTGATCAGATCACCCGCACGCGCAGCCGTCCCCGCCTCACGATCGATGGAGTCCTTGAGGGCCGCGAGCGCGTCGTTATTCGACGCCAGAATCTTGTCGTGCTCGATGTCAAGCTGCGACTTCCCGAACAGGGAGCCGAGCAGCCCGACGGCGGTGCCGACGATAGAACCGATCGCGCCGATCTTATCGATGATGCTGGTGAACGATGCGCTCCCGCCGCCCGCCTGATCGGCGGCGATCTCGGCGTTCGCCTTCGAGAGCGCTTGCAGGCCGTTCAACGTCTGCCCGACCGTCGTCCCGAACTTCGCGAGCGCGCTGTTCGCGCCGAAGATTTCGGTCGAGATCGTCGTGAAGACTCCGGCAATCGAGATCAGTTTCCCGAGCGTCGAGAGCTTTTGCATGTTCGTGATCAGCGCACCGACGCTCGTCCCCGCATCCTTCGCGAAGGCCGAGATCGCCTTGAAGATGTCCTCGGTGCTGAGCAGGCCTTTATTCGCGGATGCAAACTTCTCAGCCGCGAGCGTCGCCTGATCGAGCGCGGCGTTCGATGCGGCGGCGGCGTAACCGGAGTTCCCGCCCGAGAGCGCGTTGACCTGCCCTTTCTGGATGGAGTTGCCGATCGCCTGCCCCAAGTCCTCCAGTGCGCCGAGCGAGATAAACGGCTCAATCTTGACCTTGACGCCGAGCGACACGCCGAGCGGCGCGAGTGACTTCTGGATGTCAGCCGCGATCGCCGCGACATCAGCCTGCGAGATAGAGAACTGCTTGACGAGCGAGGCATTGGCACCGCGCTCCGTGATCGTCTTCCCAATCTCCTTGAGCACGGCATCGAACGCCGCGCCCGAGGTGCCGGTCGCCTTGAATGCCCGCTGTAGCTGGTTCTGGAGGTCGAAGAGCTTTGCGTATTCACGCGACTGTACGTTCGTCGCATCTTCGAGCGCCGCCGCACCGAAGCCGCCCGCCGTGATCTCAGCCAACCGCTGTGACGCCGCCGCCGCCTTCGTCGCCTGATCCTCGATGACCTGCAATCCCGTCTTGAGGAAGTCAAAGAGCTCGGCCCCGACCTTCGTCGGCACGACGATCCGATCCAGCGTGCCATCGATGTGGAATTTGAACGCCGTACCAGGCTGCGCGAGCTGCCCCGCGAGCGTCGCGCGCAGGGCGTCGTAGTAGCCGCGCAACGCCTTCGCGTCGAGCGTCGTCGAATCGCCCAGCGACTTGAGCTTCTTATCGAGGTCGTCGATCTGGTTCGCGATCGCCGTGTCCAGTTTGATGTCGCTGATCTGCCGGAAGCCGTCACCGAGCTGCTTCGTGCGTGCGACCATCTCCTCGACGACCTTGCCGAGATTCTTGACGCCGAGCGAGAGCTTGTCAGGGAAGTCCAGGCCCGCCGTCTGCGCCTTCGTGAGTCCCGTCTGCACGTTCTCGATCGCCTGCTCAAACTCTTTCGTATCAGGCTTCCCGAGTCGGATCGCGATGCGCTGCTGATCCTGTAGGGCAGCCAAGTCCTTCTTGAGGGCGCTGATGCTACCGCTCACCGCGCCCGTCGGGTCGATGGTGATGCCCTTGCCCGCACCCGTGATCAACGCATCGACGGCGGCGTTGAACTTCGTGAGCTCAACGGTCGATGCCCCCGACTTCGTGCGGAGCCGTTCCTGCGCCGAGCCGACGGCATCGAGCTTATCGCTCAGCAGGCCCGCCGACGTTTGCAGCTTCGCGAGTTGATCCTCCTGCCCGCTCAGGACGCCGATGCCGAGAATCTTATGCCCGCTGACCTCACCATCGATCGTCGCGGAGAGCGTCTTGATCTGCTCATTCACATCGACGAGCTGCGCCCGGAGCGTCGTCGTCTGGATGTTGAGTTGCTTCCCATTGAGCACGGTCACGTTCGCCGTGAAGTCTGCGAGCGCGTCCTTCGCCTCCGTCGCCGCCTTCGTGAAGTGCTCGAAGGCCGCGTAAATGGCCGCGATGACGCCGACGACGATCGCCGTGCCGGTCAGGGCCGAGAGGCCACCAGCGAGCAAGCTGACCGCGCCCGAGGCCTCTGTCGCACTGGCCGCAAACTCCGTCGCCTCTGCCGCGACGCCGCCAAACGCGAGTCGCACGATCCCGCCGCGCAGCAGTTCGATGGCGAGCGAGAACGCACCGATCGCCTTGACGATACCACCGAAGATGAGCACGCCCGGGCCGAGCACGGCGAGCAACGTCAGGAAGCCGATCGCCGCGTCCTTCACCGGCTGCGGAAGCTCGCTGAACGCCGTCGCTGCTGCCGAGACGGCCTTCGCTGCCGTCTCAAGGGCAGGCTCAATCCGGATGAACGCTTCTTCCAGTTGCGTTCCGATCACGCCTGCGGCGAGCGTCGTCTCGTTGTGCAGGCTCTGGACGGCGGCCTTATACGGCTCAAAGTCTTTCGCGGCACCATTGATCGTCTCGCCGCTCGCGCGGATGCTCGCCGTCAGCCCTTCGATGTTGAGCTTCCCGTCGCGGATCGCGCTCGCCAGTGCGGCGGCCTGCCGAGGGCCGAACACTTGCGACGCGAGGTCGGTCGCCTGTGCTAAGGTGCTCGCGCTCTTGATCTTATCGATGATCAGTTGGAACGCCTGCGCGCCGCTGACGCCGTTCTGCGCGAAGCGCGCGAGCGACGTTTGCAGGGAGGTAAAGATACGATCGGCGTCGAGTCCCGATTTCTGGAACTGCCCGATCAGCGCGGCGCTCTGGGTGAAGTTGAGGCCGAAGTCGCGCATCGCCGGTGCGAATCGCGTGAGCGTCGAAGACAAGTCCGCGACCGTCGATCCGCTCTGCTGCGACACCTTGAACAAGATGTCCAGATGGCCCGCCTGATCCGCGACCGTCGTGCCCCATGCTTGGAATGCGTGCTGAGACGCTTCGACGTTTGACTTGAGATCGGTGCCGGTGATGCGCGCGAGGTTCACGGCCTGCGTCGTCAGGTCAGCCAGGTTCTTGCCCGTCGCGCCGCTGATCGTCGAGATGATCGTCAGCGCCGTCGCCAGATCGCCTGCGGAGACGGGGAGCGTCTTGAACAGCGTCGTGAACGTATCGTTCAGTCCCGAGAGTTGCGTGCCGGTCGCACCGGTCGAGATGCGAATCTTGTCGAATGCCTTTTCAATCGTGTCAGCGGCTTCCAGCGCCGCGTGCGCGCCGAGCGCTAGCGGAACCGTCAGGGCGATCGAAAGCTCCTCACCGACCTGCGTGAAGTCGCGCCCGAGCGATCGGAGCTTGCCGCCGATATGCTCTGTCGGGTCAAATGCGTCCGCTGCCGCGACGCCCGTCTCCCGAAGCGCATCGACGATCGCCTGCCGCGCCTCTGGCGGGACGGCCTTCTTGAGATCGATCGCGTCGAGGCCTTGCAGGAGGTTCTTGTTGAACGCCTGCGTCGCTTGTGTGCCGAGCTGCGCGAACTCGGCTGGGTTGAGAATCCCGCGCGCATACGCTTCGATCAGGACGCTTTTCTTCGCTTCGAGCGCTTGCGTCATCGACGTGACAAACGCATTGGCACTATCGACGCCATAGGCCGCATACTGCCCGCCCGCCGAGCGAGGCTGCTTCGCGAGCGCGTCCTGCGCCTTCGTCACGAAGTTGTCAACGAGTTGCAGACCACGATCGAAGCCAGCCTGCATGGGGGCAGGATCAGCCGATAGCTGCGTTATCAAATTGAAGATCGTCGCCACGGCTGCCCTCCCCTACACTTGCGGCGGCTTCTTCCCGATCACGGGCGGGCCTGACGCAAGTTTTGCTTCGTGCTCTTGATACTCCCGCGCGGCCTGCTCGACTGCCGCGCGTGCGGCGACCTCCTTGCCTTCTGCTTCCTTGCCCTTCTCGTCGCGCTCCTGTAGCCTGCGATATTCGACGATCTCTAGCAGCTCCCACGTCTGCACGTCATCCAGGTCGCTCGGCATGACGTGCAGCAGATCGATGGCGATGCCTATTTGGAGCCGCCGCCAGGCCCGCCCTTCGAGTTTCCCTCCAGTTCGTCCGTATCTTCGAGCGTGAAGCCGGAGAGCTTGGACGCCGCATTGTAGAGCAGCGAGATCACCGACGACATCGAATCACCGAGCCACGCGGCATCGGCGTCACCCCAGACGCGGTTGCCCGTCTCGTCGATCGCGCAGAGCACGACCAGCTTCGCGCGCATGTTCGTCGCATCGACGACATCTTTCCCGTTCTTCTTGATGCGGAGCGAGCTCTCAAACGCATCGCGCTCCTTGCCGGTCAGTGACTTCATCATCACGAAGCCATCAAGCTCCGGCACGAAGACGTCTTGCGTCTTATACTTGCGCGCCTTCCGGAAGTCGGCAGAGGTCAGGCGCTTCTTCGACGTCGGC
>JBDTJK010000447.1:0-3547 GCA_039935875.1 Casimicrobiaceae bacterium | reverse complement strand
TCTGTTGCGCGTCGTGCGTGACCGCCAGCGTCGGATCCTCCGCGCTCATCTTGTGCATCACGTCCGACAGGCGCTGCTCGTCACCACGGCGCCGCGGGGCGATCGCGACGGCATGCATCGGCACCGGAAAATCGAGCGCGCGCATGCGGATCGTGTCTTCGTCATGCGAATCGTGCAGCACGCAGTCGAACTCGATATCGTCGATCTTGGCAAGCGCCGCGATGTCGCCCGGGCCCACGGCGTCGACTTCCACCGACTTGCCTCCCTGCAGCAGCAGCAGGTGAGCTACGCGAAACGGCTTGCGCGTTGCGCCGATGAACAATTGCGTGTCTCGCGCGAGCGTTCCCTGGTGCACGCGGAACACGCCGAGCTTGCCGACATACGGATCCATGACCACCTTGAACACGTGCGCGAGCACGTGGGCGCCAGCATCGGGCGTCGAGCGGAACTCGACCTCGGCATCCCCGGCGCCCTTGATGAACAGCGGCGGGTTGCCCTCACCCGGGTTCGGCGCAAGCCTGACCAGCACGTCGAGCAGTTCGCGTACACCCGCGCCGGTGCGCGCGGAAACGAAGCACACAGGGACGAGGTGCCCTTCGCGCAGCGCCCTCTCGAATGGCGCGTGCAGGTCTTCCGCCGCGATCTCTTCTCCCTGCTCCAGGTATTGCGCCATCAGCGCATCGTCGACCTCGACGACCTGGTCGATCAACGCCTGATGCGCATCAGCGACCGACGAGAAGTCGGCGTCACCGGAGGGATTGAAGAAGCAGTCGACGACGCGGCGGCCGCCGTCCGCCGGCAGGTTGATCGGCAGGCATTCGCGGCCGAACGCTTCGCGCACGGCCGCAAGCGTTCCGGCCACGTCGGCGTTGTCGGCGTCGATCTTGTTGATGACGACGAAACGGCACAGCTTGCGTGCGTCGCTCCATGCCATCATGCGCGAAGCGATCATCTCGACGCCGGCGCTCGCGCTGACGACGACCGCCGCTGTCTCCACCGCATCCAGCGCACCGATCGCCTGCCCGACGAAGTCCGGATAGCCCGGTGTGTCGATCAGGTGTATCCGCGTGCCGTCGCATTCGACATGCATCACCGACGAATGCAGCGAGTGCTGCCATGTCTTTTCCTGCGGGTCGAAGTCGGACACCGTGGTGCCGCGCTCGACGCTGCCAGGTGCCGCGAGCGCACCGGCTGCGACGAGCAGCGCTTCGGCCAGCGTCGTCTTGCCGGATGCGCCGTGGCCGACCAGTGCCACCGTGCGGATATCCGGTGTCTGGAACTGCGTCATTTGAGCTCCTCCAGCGAAGGTCTCGCGACGTTTCCCAATGTACCACCGCGGCTGCCATCACCCGACTGCCGCGAATGGCGCGCTCAGTGTCTGCGCACGGTCCTGCGCACGCCGGCCGCCAGCAACGACGCGCAAATGCCGCCGAGCGCCGCGGCGGCGGCGATGCCCAGCAACGCCGCGAGATCCACGCCTGCACTAGCGGCGGCGGCATTCAGCGCGGATGTACGCTGCGCAGCCTCGGTGGACGCTGCCAGTATGCCTGCGAGGACACCACCGACGATGCCGGCCAGCAACGACCACCCACCGCGCAACGCGACCGGCGCGAGTACGGCCGTGGCGCTCGCGCCAGCAGCGCCGGCAAGCATGGCTATCGCAAAATCGAAAAAAGGCATCGCGTTCAATGGTCCAGATGGCGGCCGGAATTGCCACGCCGACACAGATGTGCGTCAATAGTGCGCTTTACCATTCTGCCACTTCTGCATGATCCGTTTGCAACATCACGCGTCGGCGCTCGGCCGCCGCATCGCCACCGGCGCGCTTGCGCTGCCGACCTGTCTGCTGGTTGCAAGCTGCGTCGCTTTCACGACCGCGGCTGCCGCAGCAGGCGACGCGTACCCGTCGCGCTCGATCCGCATCATCGTGCCCAATGGCGCCGGCGGCGCAATCGACCTGATGACCCGCGAGATCGCCGCGCACCTCGAACGCTCGCTCGGGCAGCCGGTCGTCATCGAGAACCGCGCCGGTGCCTCCGGCGTCATCGGTGCCGAATTCGTTCGCGCCAGCGCGCCCGACGGCTACACGTTGCTGGCGTCGTCGTCTTCGACCAACGTGATCGTGCCGCACGTGCAGGCAGCCATGCGTTACGACGGGGTGCGCGATTTCGCGCCGATCGTCAATATTGCGTGGACGACCAAGATGATCGTCGTCCACCCTTCCCTGCCGGTGCACACGCTGCGCGAGTTGGTGTCTTATGCGAAGGCGCACCGTGGCGAACTCAACTACGCTTCGACCGGCCCCGGATCGTCGGCGCAGCTCGACAACGAGATGTTCAGCGAGCTCGCAGGCATCAAGATGGTCGAGATCCCCTATCGGACGATCTCCGAGCAGACTGCCGCAGTGCTCGGCAACCATGTGCAGGTCAACATCAACAGCGTGACCACGGCCGGCGGCGCCGTGCGCGAAGGGCGCCTGCGCGCATTGGCCGTCATTTCGCCGCAACGCTCGCCGCTGCTGCCGGATGTGCCGACGATGATCGAGGCCGGTTATCCGGGCCTCGAAGTCCGCACGTGGAGCGGGCTGTCGGCACCGCGCGGCACCCCACCGGCGGTAATCGCGCTGCTCAACGCGGCCGTCAACAAGGCGCTTGCCGATCCGGCGCTGGTCGCGTGGATGAGCGCGAACGGTTACGAGCCCATCGGTGGCAGCGCAGCGGCGTTCCTCGCGCAGCTGGAGCACGACGACGCCATCTTCCGGCGCGAAGTCGCACGCCTGAGGATCCGCGAATGACCATGATACCCGGCGCGCCGACGCTGCTCATCGCAACCATCGGCATGGAATATGTGGCTCCGGCAAGGATGCCGCGTGAGTTGAAGCTGGCCGGCTTCAATGTCGCGATGCTCGCTCCCGAAGGCGCGTGGGCGACGCGCACGCAGTACATCGACATCCTCGCGCACATCCCGCAGCGTGCGTCGCTCGCCACGTGGGCGGACGTGATGCTGCAACTGCGCAACAAGGTCGACCCGGCATTCGTGCTGCCCGGTGACGACGCGACGATGCGTGCGCTGCTGACGATCGCGAGCGCCACCCCCGACGACGTTCCGCTGGCGACGCGAGACGCGATCCTGCCGCTGCTGGAACGTTCGCTGGGTGATCCTCGGCAATACCTCGCCAGCGTGGACAAGGCCGGGCTGCTCGACATCGCGCGCCGCGCAGGCGTCGACGTGCCGGTTGGTGAAGCCGTCAACGGCCTCGATGGCGGCCTGCGCGTCGCCCGCGAGCTCGGCTATCCGCTGATCGTACGCCCCACTATCGGTACCGCCGGTCGCGGCGTGTCGATGTGCGACAACGAACAGGCGCTGCGCGCCGCGTTCGACGCGCTGCCGCAGCAGACCCGGTGGACCCGCGCAAATGCACGCGCGCTGGTGCAGAAGGTGCTGACCGGCACGCACATGAACCGGGCGTGCGTCACCTGGAAGGGACGCGAGATCGCCGGCTATACGCGCACCGGCATCGAGCGCTGGCCGACGGCGATGGGTGCCG
>JBDTJK010000446.1:0-10753 GCA_039935875.1 Casimicrobiaceae bacterium | reverse complement strand
GGTCATCGTCGAACGCGACGAGCATCCGCGCGCGACCACGCCCGAATCGCTGGCGCGCCTGAAGGGCGTGGTCAGGCCGGATGGCAGCGTTACCGCGGGCAATGCCTCGGGCATCAACGACGGCGCGGTGGCGCTGTTGCTGGCGTCATCCGCTGCCGCGAAGCACCACGGCCTGACGCCGCGCGCGCGCGTGGTCGCGTCGGCGGTCGCGGGCGTCGCGCCACGGATCATGGGATTCGGCCCGTCGCCCGCGATGCGCAAGGTGCTGGCGCTGGCCAAGCTTGGCATCGGCGACATGAGCGTCATTGAACTGAATGAAGCGTTTGCGGCGCAGGCACTGGCCGTGACGCGCGATCACGGGCTCGCGGACGACGCGCCGCGCGTCAATCCGAACGGCGGTGCGATCGCGCTCGGCCACCCGCTCGGCGCATCTGGCGCCCGGCTGGTGACCACCGCCACGTATGAATTGATGCGCAGCGGCGGCCGCTACGCGCTGTGCACGATGTGCATCGGCGTCGGCCAGGGCATCGCAATGATCATCGAACGCGTCTAGAGGATTGAACGATCATGAAGTCCATGCAACCTACAGCGCCGCACGTCGCATTGCGCGGCTATCGCGCGCCGGACGCCGGCACGCAGCCCGCGTTGCTCTATCCACCCTATGCATCGACGCGCAAGCGCGCGCCCAGCGAGCCACTGGTGCGTTTGCCGACGACGTTGACTGAAATTACCGGTCCGCTGTTCGGTTACGAGCGCATCCGTGAAAACGATTTCGACCTGACGCGGCAACACTCCGGCGATCCGATCGGCGAACGAATCGTGGTGTCCGGCCGCGTGCTCGATGCAAACGCGAAGCCGGTTGCGCATACGCTGGTGGAGATCTGGCAGGCCAATTCCGCAGGGCGCTATCCGCATCCGCGCGACACGCACGACGCACCCACCGACCCCAATTTCACCGGGTGCGGCCGCACGCTGACCGACGCCGAGGGTAACTACCGCTTCGTGACGATCCGTCCGGGCGAATATCCGTGGCGCAACCATCCGAACGCGTGGCGCCCGGCGCACATCCATTTCTCGCTGTTCGGTCCCGCATTCGCCACGCGGCTGGTCACGCAGATGTACTTTCCCGGCGATCCATTGCTCGAATACGATCCGATGTACACCAGCATTCCCGATGTCGCGGCGCGCGCGCGCCTGATCTCGACGTTCGACTGGGATACGACCATTCCCGAACACGCGCTCGGCTATCGTTTCGACATCGTGTTGCGCGGCCGCGACGAGACGCCGATGGAAAACGACCTGCCCACGCACTCCTCACGATGAAGCTGCCCACCACAGGATCGCAAACCGTCGGCCCCTACTTGCACATCGGCCTGGCCTGGCTCAACACGGCCAACCTCGGCGGAACCAGCGATTCCGCACCACCCATCGTCATCAGCGGGCGCATCGTCGATGGCGACTCGGCGCCGGTCACCGATTCGCTGGTCGAGATCTGGCAGGCGAACGAGCACGGCCGCTACGCGCATCCGGAGGACGCACGCACGTTGCCGCTGACGCCGGGTTTCGCCGGCTTCGGGCGCATGCCCACCGATGCCGAAGGTCGTTTCGCCTTCACCACGATCAAACCCGGACGCGTGCCGGACGCGCGTGGCGCCCTGCAGGCACCGCATGTCGCGGTCACCCTGCTGATGCGCGGCATGCTGCGCAGCCTGCACACGCGCATCTACTTCGGCGACGACCCGGCCAACGCCGACGATGCGGTGCTACAGGCACTGCCGCCCGCGCGGCGCGCGACGCTGCTTGCGCAGCCGGGCACCGGCGCAAGCGAATACAAGTGGGACATCGTGCTGCAAGGTGCGCGCGAGACCGTATTCTTCGTCGTGTGACGCGGCTTACTTTCGCCGAATCGAGGCGCCGCGCGATCGCGCGACCTGCAATAATGGGGTCACCATGACCTCATTCGCCACCGTCGCGGGTGCACTAGTGCTCGCGGCATCGATCGCGTCAGCGGCAGGCCCAGGCCCAAACACTCTGATGGATGCGACTTCACGTACCGCCATCGTCAACGCGGCCATGCGCGCGCTCGACACCGGCTATGTCTTTCCCGATGTCGCGCGGCGGGCGTCGGCGCTGCTGGCCGCCAATCTGCGCGCGCACGCATACGACGGCATCGACGACCCGGTTGCCTTCGCCGAACGCCTGACGGCCGATCTCAACGGGGCGACACACGACCTGCATGTTCGCGTGCGCTACAGCGTCGAGCCGCTGCCGCCACCCGGCGCGGATGACGACACGCCGTCGCCCGAACAGGCCGCGGCCGACCTGCGCGACGATCAGCGGCAGAATTTCGGTGTCGCGCGCGTCGAGCGCCTTCCGTTCAATCTCGGCTATATCGACCTGCGTCAATTCGCCGATGCCGCCAATGCCGCGCCGGCGATCGCGGCGGCGATGACGCTGGTCGCGCACACCGATGCGTTGATCGTCGACTTGCGCAGCAACGGCGGCGGTGACCCGGCGTGCGTGGCATTCATGACGAGCTACCTGTTCGACAAGCGCACGCACCTCAACAGCCTGTATTGGCGCAAGGGCGAACGCACCGAGCAGTTCTGGACCGACGAGTGGGTGCCAGGTCCTCGCTTCGGCGCGACCAAGCCCGTCTACGTGCTGACGTCGTCGCGCACGTTCTCCGGTGCCGAAGAGTTCAGCTACAACCTCAAGAACCTGAAGCGCGCGACGCTGGTCGGCGAAACCACCGGCGGCGGCGCCAATCCCGGCGATCGCCAGCAGCTTTCCCCTCATTTCGACCTGTTCGTGCCAAGCGGACGTGCCGTCAGTCCGATCACGCACACCAACTGGGAGGGGATTGGCGTGGTTCCGGACGTGCGCGTGGAGGCCGCTGACGCATTGCGGGTGGCTGAAGTCCTCGCACTGCGGGGACTGCTCGCGCAGCACCGGCAGGGCGACGACGCGACCGCGCTGGCGCGCCGTATTGCCGAACTCGACAGCCGCGGCGCGCGCCGCGAGCGGTCATGATCGACGCCGCGTTTTCGACCGATGCGATGGGCGCGGTGTTTGCACCGTCGGCTGCGGTTGCGCGCATGCTCGACTTCGAGGCCGCGCTCGCGCGCGCCGAAGCATCCGCCGGTGTCATCCCGCGGGCGGCGGCCGCCGCGATTGCAGCGCAGTGCGACACGCGCCATTACGATCCACACGCATTGTCGGTGGCCGCGCGCGTCGCCGGCAATCGCGCAATTCCGCTGGTGGCGGCGCTGACCGCGCGCGTCGATGCGCAGGCGCGCGGATACGTGCATTGGGGGGCGACCAGCCAGGATGTGCTCGACACCGCATTGGTGCTGCAGGTGCGGCGTGCGCTGGTGCTGATCACCGCCGACCTGGAAAGACTCGACGCCGCGTTGGTGATGCAGGCGATGCGTCATCGCAATACGCCGATGGCGGGGCGCACGCTGTTGCAGCAGGCGCTGCCGGTGACGCTCGGGCTCAAGCTTGCCACCACGCTGTCGGCGGTGCGGCGTCATGCACGGCGCCTTGCGCAGGCATCGACGCAGGCTGCCGTGCTGCAGTTCGGTGGCGCTGCCGGCACGCTGGCCTCGCTGGGCGAGCGCGCGCAGGCGGTCGAACACGCACTTGCGCACGAGCTCGGTCTGAGCGTCGCCGACGCGCCGTGGCACGCGCAGCGCGACCGCCTG
The DNA here is from genome assembly GCA_039935875.1 of Casimicrobiaceae bacterium. Taxonomy (GTDB): domain Bacteria; phylum Pseudomonadota; class Gammaproteobacteria; order Burkholderiales; family Casimicrobiaceae; genus VBCG01. Next base: position 7,046 of record JBDTJK010000446.1, on the reverse strand, counting down.
GTCGACGTCGCCGCGGTGCTGGGCGGCCTCGCGGCGACGCTCGGCAAGCTCGCGCGCGATGTCTCGCTGCTCGCGCAGACAGAAGCTGCGGAAGCATTCGAGCCCAGCGCACCCGGGCGTGGGGGCTCGTCGACGTTGCCACACAAGCGCAATCCGGTCGGCTGCGCGGTGGCGCTGGCCGCTGCACTGCGCGCCCCGAACCTGGTCGCGACGATGATGGTCGCCGCTGTGCAGGAGCACGAACGCGGACTGGGCGGCTGGGCGGCCGAATGGGACACGCTGCCGGCACTCTTCGAGCTCGCTGCGGGGTCGCTTGCAGCGATGATCGAGGTGACTGAAGGTCTTGACGTCGACCCGCAACGGATGCGCGCCAATCTCGACCTGACCCGGGGCCAGATCTTGTCCGAAGCCGTGCAGATGGCACTTGCCGGGACGTTGGGCAAGCAGCAGGCGCATACGCTGGTTGCCGAGATCGCAAGACGCGCTGCGCTCGACCATCAGTCGCTGGGCGATGCGCTGAAGGACGACCCGCGCATTGCGCCGCGTCTCGATGCCGTGGCGATCGATCGCCTGATGGATCCCGCAAATTACCTCGGCATGGCCAGCGCGTTCGTCGATCGCGTGCTGGCCACGCGCTAGACAAGTAAAGGACGATTCATGCCTCATGCCGATCTCCCTGGTGCGCGCATCAATTACCTGGTGGATGGACCCCGCGACGCGCCGTGGCTCACGCTGTCGAACTCGCTCGGCACCGACTTCGAGATGTGGTCGCCGCAGGTGCCGGCGCTGGTGCAGCGTTTTCGCGTGCTGCGCTACGACACGCGCGGACACGGCGCGTCGTCGGTGCCGCCGGCGCCGTACACGATCCCGGGGCTGGCCGACGACGTGGTCGGCCTGCTCGACCATCTCGGCGTTGCGCGTACGCACTTGTGCGGCCTGTCGATGGGGGGACTCACCGCTATCCGCCTCGCACTCGCGGCGCCCGAACGCATTGACGCGCTGGTGCTGTGCAACACCGCGGCCCGCATCGGTGTCGTCGCGGCTTGGGACGCCCGCATCAGCGCCGTGCATACATCGGGAATGGAATCGATCGCCGACACGGTGATCGAGCGTTTCTTCAGCGCGTCGTACATGCGCCGCGTCCCCCACGAAGTGGCGCGCGTGCGCGCGGTGCTGGAGAAGACCTCGGCACAAGGTTATGCCGCCTGCTGCGCGGCGGTGCGCGACTATGATGCGCGGCCCGAAATCACCGCGATTCGCGCACGCACGCTGGTGATCGCCGGCACGCATGACATGTCGACGCCACCCGCCGAGGGACGCCACATCGCCGAACGCGTGCCGGGCGCGCGCTATGTCGAGCTCGACGCTGCGCATCTTTCGAACATCGAGCAGCCGGACGACTTTCTCGCCGCGCTGATCGGTCACCTCATGCCGTGAAAGGATCTCCGTGGACGACCATGAACGCTATGCCAAGGGAATGAGCGTGCGCCGCAGCGTGCTGGGCGATGCACATGTTGAACGCACGCTGGCTCGACGCAACGATTTCAACGCCGACTTCCAGGACTTCATCACGCGCTACGCCTGGGGCGAAGTATGGGCGCGTCCCGGTCTCGCGCTGCACACGCGCAGCCTGTTGACGCTGGCGCTGATGGTCGCGCTCAATCACGGCGACGAATTCAGGATGCACGTCCGCGCAGCGCTCAACAATGGCGTTTCACGCGGCGAGATCAACGAGGTCCTTTTGCATTGCGCGCTGTACGCCGGGCTGCCGGCGGCCAATTCCGCCTACCATCTTGCCGAGGAGGTTTTCCTGGCCGAGGACCAGCAGGCGGGGGGGCGCTGAGGCGCTTACACCCGTTGCTTATAACGCCATAGCGATCCATTCCTTCCGGCGCCGTCCAGGTTTTCATCGGCGCCGCGTTCTTCGCGGCAGCCCACGAACGCCGCTATCGCGGTGCCTTCGCGGCACAGCGGCACGCTGCCGATGCGCGCGCCTGCGCGACGGCCCAATTGCGGCTGCTCGGCCAGGGCGTGCATGACCCTATCAATTCCGCGCCGTCGTCACGCCGCGCGTAGGCGAGGGCGAAAATCCGGGTGCGTGAGCCAGCGACGCGGCCGCCTGCGACTCCCGTGTGATCCACATGGGTTCGGGCGATGCGGTCGCCGCCGCCACGACGCTGGCGGCGGCGCGGGGCAACGGCCCCACGCTGATCATCGTCGGCGCCCCGTGTGCGCCAGGCTGGTCGAATCACTGGCGTCGCGCGACCGGCGCGTCGCCAGCGGCTGAGGTTCGGCAGGCGCGGGATAGCCGGGGCCACCCGACTGCTTGCCCGGGTAACGACCGACACTGTTGTATACCACGTCAGCGCCGGCGCCGATTGCCGAGAATCGCCAGTTAGCGCTTGCCGGCTCGGATGCAAAATGCTTTAGACTAACGGGGTTAGGCGTCAAACTTCATAAACAACAGCGCGCGTGATCTCGGTTCATCCCGCGTCGCGGGAAGGTTTCGAACGCCCGATGCTACCCGGCATCCTCTTTGCACTTGCGATCGCAGCACTGGTCATCGCGATCGTCGCGGGCCTGATGCGCCGGCGCCGGGAGACGCCGTCCAGCGTGATGTCAGGAGCCGACTCGCCCAATACCGTCGCGCAGTGGACGGAGGGCGAAACGACGCGCCTGTTGTCCTCCGCGGAGCTGCCTGGCCTGTATTTGCTGCGTCCGCGCTTCCTGACCAAGGCCGAGAGTGTCGTCTACCTGTTGTTGAAGGCCGCGTTTCCGCGGCATGACATCTTTGCCAAGGTGCGTTTGTCGGACGTGCTGCAGGTCAAGATCGGGCCGCAGGGCATGGAACGCCTGCGCGCATTCCGCAAGATCGCCAACCAGCACATCGGCTTCGTGGTGTGCGACAAGGATTCGACGATCGTCGCGATCGTCGATTCACGCGAGCCTGACCAGGTCACCAATCCGCGGGACCAGAAGCTGGAGGTGATCAAGCAGCGTTGCCTGCAGGCCGCCCAGGTCAAGTATGTGTGCGTGTATCCGCCACAGCTGCCGCGCTATCGCGAGCTGCGCGAGCAGGTTCTCGGACCCGCTGCCGACCTGGTCTGAACGCAGCTGCAAAGCCCCTGCGGCTTACGTCGCCCAACTTGCAATGCTAACCGGCCGCTTTTGCGGCCGTTTTTTTGGGGCGTCTCCCGATGCACGGGACGACACCGGGTCCCAGCTTTTGCGGGGATGAGGGTCGCAATGTTGCGGGGATGACCTTCTCGACTTCGTCGAGAAGGTCAGTTGACGACCTGGCGCAGTTCGCCGCCCTTGTAGCGCGACGCCATGCGCGCCAGCGGGACCGGCTTGATCCTGTCCGCCATTCCGGCGCAGCCGAACTGCTCGTAGCGCTCCTTGCAGATCGCCTTGGCGGCGAGCATCGCCGGCTTCAGGTATTCGCGCGGATCGAACTTGGTCGGATTCTGTGCGAAAAAGCGGCGGATCGCCGCCGTCATCGCGAGACGGATGTCGGTGTCGATGTTGACCTTGCGCACGCCGTGCTTGATGCCTTCCTGGATCTCTTCCACCGGGACGCCATAGGTTTCCTTCATGTCGCCGCCGAACTCGCGGATGTCGGCGAGCAGGTCCTGCGGCACCGACGAGCTGCCGTGCATGACCAGGTGGGTGTTGGGAATACGCGCATGGATCGCCTTGATGCGATCGATCGCCAGGATATCGCCGGTGGGCTTGCGCGAGAATTTGTACGCGCCGTGCGACGTGCCGATGGCGATCGCCAGCGCGTCGAGCTGCGTGCGGTCGACGAAGTCGGCGGCCTGCGCGGGATCGGTCAACAGCATCTCGCGCGTCATCGTTCCTTCGGCACCGTGCCCGTCCTCCTTGTCGCCCATCATCGTTTCCAGCGAGCCGAGACAGCCGAGCTCGCCCTCGACGGTGACGCCAAGCGCATGCGCCTCGTCCACCACCCTGCGCGTGACTGCGACGTTGTAGTCGTAGTTGGCGATGCTCTTGCCATCCTCGCGCAGCGAACCGTCCATCATCACCGATGAGAAGCCCAGTTTCATCGCAGATTCGCACACCGCGGGCGACTGGCCGTGGTCCTGGTGCATGACGATCGGAATCTGCGGATAGCTTTCGACCGCCGCTTCGATCAGGTGGCGCAGGAACACTTCACCCGCGTATTTGCGCGCGCCGGCGGACGCCTGCATGATCACCGGGCTGTTGGTCTCAGCCGCGGCACTCATGATCGCCTGCACCTGCTCCAGGTTGTTGACGTTGAATGCGGGCAGTCCGTAGCCGTTCTCGGCAGCATGGTCCAGCAATTGGCGCATCGAAACTAGGGGCATCGCGGTCTCCGTGGGGATCGGTTGCGGCACGACGCGCGCGCCGACATCAGCGTTGCATTTTACGCGCTCGCCGCGCGCATGGAATCCGTGGCTGTCCTGCGCCAGCCGAGCTCAGGTGCAGCCGGCATGGCGCTCGATGCACGTTTCGAGCACATGCCGGGCATCCTCGGCCCACCAGCGCTCGGAAAAGATCTCGACTTCGTGCAGGCCGCGATAGCCGGCCGCCTCCATCCAGCTGCGCACCAGCGGCAGGTCGACGACCCCGTCGCCCATCATGCCGCGATCGGTGAGGAGGTCCCGCGTGGGCACCAGCCAGTCGCAGATGTGATACGCGAATAGTCGTTGCGCGGCACCGGCGCGCTCGATCTCGGCTTTGAGCTGCGGGTCCCACCACACGTGATAGATGTCGACCGCAAGCCCGAGGCCGTCGCCGCCGCGCGGCGCCAGCTCGTCACACAGTTCGTTCGCGTGACGCATCGTGTTGACGCAGGCGCGGTCGGCCGCGTACATCGGATGCAGCGGCTCGATGGCCAGCGGCATCCCCGCGGGCTTCGCGTAGTCGAGCAGTTCGCCGATACCGTCGCGCACCATTTCGCGCGCGCTCACGATGTCCTTCGACGCGACGCCGCCGTCGCGATCCTTCGGCAAACCACCAACGACCAGCACCAGGCAGCGCGCGCCGAGCTCGAGCGCCTCGTCGACGGCTCGCCGATTATCGTCTCGCGCGGCGTGGCGGCCCGCGCGATCGGCGGCGACGAACATGCCGCCGCGGCAGTAGCCCGACACCTCGAGTCCTGCGTCGCGAATACGTTTCGCGATTTCCTTCAATCCCGCCTGCGCGACCTGGTCGCGCCAGGGGGCGATGCCACGGATGCCCATCTGCGCGACACCGGCGACGATGTCCTCGAGCTTCCACTGCTTGCGCAGCGTCGCCGTGTTGATCGACAGCTGGCTTATGTCCGGCATGCGCTGTCCTCCTGGCTGATGCCGTGAATGTCGAGCAGCGTGCGCATCCGGTGCATTGCCAGTTCGGGATCGCGCAGCAACCGGGCGGCGTCGGCCAGCCGGAACGCGTGCGCCAGATGCACGATGCTGCGCGCCCCCTGCTGGCCGCCGAGCATCGTGAAATGCGACTGGTGCCCGTTGAGCCACGCGAGGAACACGACACCCGTCTTGTAGAAACGCGTCGGGGCGCTGAACAGGTGCCGCGACAGCGGCACGCTTGGCGCAAGGATCGCATCGAAGCCCGCGCGGTCATCGCGTGCCAGCGCCGACAGCGCAAAAGACGCGGCGGGCGCAATCGCATCGAAGATGCCGAGCAGCGCGTCCGAATGTCCGCCAGCGTCCCCGCCGATCAGTGCGGCAAAGTTGAAGTCGTCGCCGGTGTACATGCGCACCCGCGCCGGCAACTGCGCGCGCATCGCGGTCTCGCGCGCCGCGTCGAGCAGCGAGACCTTGATGCCGTCGACCTTGGCGGTACTGGCGTGGATCACGTCGAGGCACACGCGCGTTGCGCGGTCGAGATCCGCATGTCCCCAGTATCCTTCGAGCGCCGGGTCGAACATTGCGCCCAGCCAATGCAGGATCACCGGTTGCCGCACCTGCGCGAGCACGTGCGCATACACGTCGAGATAGTCGTCGGGTCCGCGTGCGACGGTTGCCAGCGCACGGCTCGCCATCAGGATGATCCGTCCGCCGGCACGCTCGATCGCCTCGCATTGCATTTCGTACGCGGCGCGAACGTCGGCAAGCGTGGTTGCCGCGCCCTGCGGCAGATGGTCGGTCCCGGCGCCAGCGAACAATAGCGCGCCGGGAACGTCGCGCGCGGCTTCGGCGCTGCGTGCCGTCAGCTCGAGTGCGACCGGCCAGTCGAGTCCCATGCCGCGCTGTGCGGTGTCCATGGCCTCGGCGATGCCGAAACCATGCGCCCACAAATGCCGCCGATAGGCGAGGGTGGCATCCCAGTCGAGTGCACTGCCGCTGCCGGGATCGATATCGGCGCGCGGGTCGGCCACGACGTGCGCCGCGGCGAACGCCACGCGGTTGAATGCCGGCGGGGCAGACGGCGTCGGCCACGGCGGTGCCGTCTGCAGCGTGTAGGGTGCGAGCGTGCGTGCCGCGGTTGGCAGCTTGATGCTCGTCATTGCGCCAACCCGGGGACATCGACCGTGCGCCGCTCGCGCCAGCTCGCGAGGCCGAGCTCGGCGAGCTGCACGCCTTTCGCGCCTGCGAACAAGTCCCATGCGAACGGAGTGTCGTCGTACAGATGACGGATGAAGAGCTCCCATTCGACCTTGAACGCATTGTCGTAGACGCGGTTGGACGGCATCTTCTGCCACGTCGAGGTGAAGTCGATCGATTGCGGCACGTCGGGATTCCATACCGGCTTCGGCGTGGCGTCGCGCGGCTGTATCCAGCAGTCGGTCAGGCCGGCCACCGCGGAACCATGGGTGCCATCGACATGGAAGGTCACGAGATCGTCGCGCCGTACGCGCGTCGCCCACGAGCTGTTGATCTGCGCGATGATCGGCGCATTATCGGCGCCCGCATCGAGCTCGAATGTCGCGTAAGCCGCGTCGTCGGCGGTGGCTACGTACGACTTGCCGTTCTCGTCCCAGCGCCGCGGGATGTGCGTCGCGCCGATGCAGGCGACCGACTTGACATTGCCGAACAGGTTGTCGAGCACGTAGCGCCAGT
>JBDTJK010000445.1:0-2505 GCA_039935875.1 Casimicrobiaceae bacterium | reverse complement strand
ATCACCAGCGGAATCACGCCATGGCGCAACAACGGGTCGGCGATGCCACGCTTGAACGCATAGCCCAGCACCAGCATCGAGGCCACGCACGCCAGCATGAACGCGGCCCACAGCGGCAGGCCGGCGGCGATGCCGAACAGAATCGCGAACGCCGGCAACATGACGAATTCGCCCTGCGCGAAATTGATGACCCCCGCCGCCTGCCACATCAGCGTGAATCCGAGCGCGGCCAGCGCATAAATCGCGCCGGTCGCCGTGCCGGATACGACGAGTTGTACGAAGTCACCCACGGCACTCTCCGTGATCGGATGCCTGGCATCCGGGCCGCTGCGCGAGATGCGCGCGGCTCGCTAGCGCCAATTGCGGCTCCGCGCGGTAGCCAGCGCTGCCTGCGCGGAGCATCGTGCTACTTCGAATGCACAGGCGGCAGCGTCGCGATCACGACCTGCTTGCCGTTTTCCACGTTGACCAGGAAGCTCGGGCGGTCGAGGTCACCTTTCTTGTCGAACGTCACGTCGAGCAGCACACCCGGGTAGTCCTTGACGAGAATCGTCGCGCCATGCAGCGTATCGGCGAATGCCTTGCGATCGAAGCTCTTGTTGCGCTCGGTGATCGCCTTCACCACGTACATACCGCTGTAGCCCTTCATCCCGTTATGGTCGCTCTTGTAGTGATAGGCGGCCTGGAATGCCTTGTCGAACGCCTTGATCTGCGGCTGCGGCGCATCGACCGTCAACCCGACGTGCGCGATCGCGCCATTGGCAGCGTCGCCCGCGAGCTCGATGACCTTCTGTCCGGTCAACGTCGTCTCGCCGATGATCGGCTTGTTGTAGCCCTGCTTCTTCAGCTCGCGCAGCGCGCGCGCCGACTCTTCTTCGTTGGTATAGACGAACACGGCGTCGGCGTTGGATTGCTTCGCCTTCAGCACGGCGCCGGAGAAATCGACCTGGCCCGGATCGGTGGAGATGTCCGCGGCGACCTTGATTCCGTCCGCCTCGAGCGCCTTGGCCATCGTGTCACGGCCGCCTTTGCCGAAGTCGTTGTTGACCCAGATCATCGCGACTGACTTCGCCTTCACGCTGTCCTTGATGTAGCGCGCGAGCTTGGGCATCGCGGTGGATTGCGTGAACGACGTGCGAAACACATACGGGTTGCCCTGCTCGGTGATGTTTGCCGCTTCGCCGCCGGTGAAGTTCGGAATCCCGGCGCGCTGCGTCTCCGCCATGCTGACGATGAACGAGCCGGAGAATACCGGGCCCATCACCACGTAGGCGTCCTGGTCGACCGCCTTTTGCGCCAGCGCCTTGGCGACACTGGGCTGGCTCTGCGTATCCATCGACGAGTATTCGATCTGGCGGCCCATGATCCCCCCGGCCGCGTTGATTTCCTTGACCGCGAGCTTCACGCCGTTGTCGAAGTTGGTGCCGGCGGTGGCGCCAGTGCCCGAAAGTTCCACCAGGCCGACGATCTTGACCGGATCTGCCGCGTGCGCTGGCACAATCAGCGCTGCTGCCAGCGCAAGCGCTGCTGCACGAATGAACGATTGCATGTTGCTCCTCCTCGGTTGGATGCTGCTCCGGCGGCGCCGGACTTCGATGGACGCGTGCGTTGGACGCACATCTCGCTGGCCAGCGACGGACTCTACGGCGCGGACGTGCACCACACAAGCGCGATAATCGAAGTCATGGGCGATAATCGCCCCGCGCCCGCCGATTGAGACCTTGACCTATCCGTCAGCCTTCGCGCCTGCTGCGGGACGGCATGCTGCGCTGCGGGCCCGTCGCAGCAGCCACTGCACCGCGCGTCGCGCACGCGCGGCGAACGTCGTCCGCGGCATCTGCACATAGTCGTCGTTGAACATCTTGCCCGGGTCGATGTCCCCCAGCGCGGGCTGGATGTTCCGGCGACGGGCATGTGGTACGCATCGATGGCCAAACCGCGATTGTGGCGAGCGGCGCGATCGATCAGGTCCCACGCGCTGCCGACGTCGCTGACGAAGCGTTCCCAGAACGGCCGCCGATGGAGGGCGGCGCAGCTACGCCGCATGCGCGTGGTGGTGCAGTGGAATACCGCGCGTCAATTGTGGCGCTCAACACGACGAATCTTCGAACGGCAGCCCGACGTAGTTTTCCGCCAGTGAAGCCTGCGCCGCAGTGGACGCGGTCACGTAATCGAGATCGGCGAGCTGCAGGCGCTGCTCGTAAGCGGTCGCAGCAGGAAAGCGATGCAACAGCGACGTCATGAACCAGGAGAAGCGCTGGGCCTTCCACACCCTGCGCAGCGCCGTGGCGGAATACGCGCCGAGCAGCGTTGCATCACCGCTGCGGAAGTATTCGACGAGCGCCGGTGCCAGCACGCGCACGTCCGCCACCGCGAGATTGAGTCCCTTGGCGCCGGTGGGCGGCACGATATGCGCGGCGTCTCCAGCGAGGTACAGCCGCCCGAAGCTCATCGGTTCGCAGACGAAACTGCGCATGCCGACGACGTTCTTCTGCAGCACCGGAC
>JBDTJK010000444.1:0-12334 GCA_039935875.1 Casimicrobiaceae bacterium | reverse complement strand
GATCCGGCGACGATCTCCTACGCCGACCTGTTGCGCGTGTTCTTCACGATCCACGACCCGACGACGCGCGACCGCCAGGGCAACGACGTCGGCAACCAGTATCGGTCGGTGATCTTCGCGCAGTCCGCCGCGCAGCGGACGACAGCGCAGGCGGTGATCGACGAGGTTTCGGCGCAGAAGATCTGGCCGGCGCCGCTGGTCACCGAGGTCGCCGACGCGGCACCGTTCTTCGGCGCCGAGCGCTATCACCAGGAATATTTCGAACGCAATCCGAACCAGCCGTACTGCATGGCGGTGGTGGCCCCCAAGGTCGCCAAGTTCCGCAAGCAGTACGCCGATCGCCTGCGCCGCAGCTGACGCACCGGCGCGGCGCCACGCCGCGCAGGCACGGCTGCGGTGCCCGTCAGAGCTTGCGGCGGGCATACAAACCGCCGCCGGTCAGGCACAGGCCGACACTCCACAGCACCGGCGCGAGACCGAAAGTCGCGCCGAACGCGCCGAAGACCAGCGGCACCGCAACTGCCATCGACTGCATCAGCGACATGCGCACGCCCGCGGCCTCACCGAGGCGCCCCGGCGGCGCGTGCGTGTGCAACAGCGACATCACCATCGGCTGGCCGCCGCCAAGGCCGAGGCCGATGCCGAACGACGCACACATCAACGTGATCGCGTTGCGCGCGAACGGCAGCGCGCAATAGGCGATGCCGGCGACCAGCAGCGTCGCCGTCAGTACCTGCGTTTCGTTCGCGCGCCGCGCGATCAGCGGCATCGCAAAGCGGACGACGAACGTGGCCGCCGCAAACGCGGCGATCACGCCGCCGATCGCGGACGCGGACAGCCCGATCGAGTTGCCGAAGATCGGAATGAATATAGCGTGCAGCTCCCAGCCCAGCGAGAACAGCGCATTGACCGCGAACAGGCGGCGCAGCCGCGCATTGGAGAGCAACTCGAGCACTCCGCCCGCGCCCTGCTCGCCATGGCGCGGGTGCGGCCCGGGCAACCCGGCCAGCCAGCCACCGGCGAGCGCCATGGCCGGAAGCAGCGGGATCAATGCGAGTATGCCGAACGCCCACGCGAATCCCAGGTGATCGATCGAGAACCCGGCGACCAGCGGGCCGATGATCATCGACGTCGATTGCCCCAGCGCCAGCAGCCCGAAGTTGCGCGCGCGATGCCGCGCGCCACCCAGCTCGCCGGTCGCGTTCTGCGCCGAGACCTGGAACACGGTGAACGCGATGCCGATCAGTGGCGCCGCGACATACAGCGGCCACAGGCCGCCGATCGCGCACGGCAGCGTGGTGGCGACGGCAAGCAGCACCGAGCCGATCTGCATCGGCCGGCGCACGCCGACGCGGTCCGACCAGCGTCCGGCTGCGACACCGCCGAGCATCGGCAGCAACGCGAACAATGCGAGCAGCAGGCCGACGTCGCCGGCACCCGCGCCCTGCGCCAGCGCCGACAGCGTCACGGCGACGCGCGAGCCCACCAGCACCATGTGGTTGGCGATGCACAGCGCGATCAGCGCGTAGAGGGTGCGCGAGCCGTCACCGGCGGGACTCAAGGGGCGAGACGCACGATCGACCAGGTTTCCGCTGTGCGCGCATAGCGCAGGCGGTCATGCAGCCTCGACGGGCGTCCCTGCCAGAACTCCACCGCACGCGGCAGCACGCGATAGCCGCCCCAGTACGGCGGACGCGGCAGGTCGTCGCCGGGATATTGGCGCGCGAGTTCGGCGACGCGCGCTTCGAGGACCCCGCGATCGGCCACCGGCTGGCTCTGTGCCGAAGCCATCGCGGAGAGCCGCGACGCCCTCGGCCGGCGCGCGAAATACGCATCGGCCTCGGCCGCCGCCACGCGCTCGACGTCGCCCTCGACGCGCACCTGGCGCTCAAGCTCCACCCAGAAGAACACCAGCGCGGCGCGTGGGTTGGCGGCGAGGTCGCGGCCCTTCGCACTGTCGAAGTTGGAGAAGAACACGAATCCGCGGGCGTCGACGCCCTTCAGAAGCACGATGCGCGCTGCGGGCTGTCCATCGGCGCCCACCGTGGCGAGCGTCATCGCCGTAGCCTCGTGCGCAGCCGAACGGATCGCCTCGTCCATCCAGGTCGAGAACTGGCGCAACGGATCGGCGTCGACATCGCCGCGATCGAGCGCCGCGCGCCTGTACTCGGAGCGCAGATCGGCCAGGCTCGACGTGGTATCGCTCATCGCGTCCGCGATACCGGCACGTGGCCCGAAGTTGAAACGGCGCTGCGCATACACCGAATCTTACCGCGCGCGACGGTGACGATGGGCGGCGCGAGCGGTTCGCACACGCGCTTTTGCGCCATGCGCCCGTACAACATCGGCGCGTTCGCCCCTGTGAAATGCCTTCCGCGCGAGTGAAAATGCGGTATAGTCGCCGCCGATGGAGTGATTGCCTGTGACAGGAGGGCGCGCCCCAGACCGAACGGCACCGTCCGCTCGCATCAATGACAGGAAGGAGAATCATGGCTACTGCGAAAAAAGCTGCAAAGAAATCTGCAAAGAAACCGGCAGTGAAAAAAACCGCCGCCAAGAAGCCGGCTGCCAAGAAGGCTGCCGTGAAGAAAGTTGCAACGAAAAAAGCACCTGCCAAGAAAGTTGCCGCCAAGAAGCCGGCAGCCAAGCGCAAACCCAATGCCGCGTTCATGAAGGCGATGACGCCGTCGTCTACGCTCGGCGCAGTGATCGGCAACGTGCCGCTGCCGCGTACCGAAGTGACCAAGAAGATCTGGGAATACATCAAGAAGAACAAGCTGCAGGATGCAGTGAACCGCCGGATGATCAACGCCGACGACAAGCTGAAGGCTGTGTTCGGCGGCAAGGCCAAAGTCTCGATGTTCGAGATGACCAAGCTCGTCTCGAATCACCTGAAGTAATTTCAGGTCTGCGTTGCACGATCGCGGCCGGCGGCCCTCACGGGTCGGCCGGCCGTTTGTTTTGTCGTGGCTCGTTAATTTTGCGATGGCACGTCAATGCTGTCGCTCGTCAATCGTCCATGCGGATTAGCGCAGCGGCGAGCGTCCTGCGCGATACTGGCTGATCCTCGTAACGCGAATCCTCCGTTGAACGCTCGATCGCCGTTGTCAGCACCCCGGCAACCGTCCTTGCCCCTTCCTTTCCTGGTGCTGCCGCCCACGCCGCCAGCACGCGCAACCGCCCGGGCAACGGCCGCGGCGCCAGAACGATCCGCGCAGCCGTGGCAACACCGTGCACGTCCTGGATGGTGGCTGTGCGTGTTGCTGGCGGGCGTGGGCGCAGGCGCGGCAGTGGCGCAGACGCCGCTGCACCTGCGCGGCGAAGTGATCGCCATGAGCATCACGCCGGAGGTGCGCGCGCCGCTGCGCCTGCGCTTGCGCGACGGCAGCGAAGTCGCGATCGAACTCGCCTTCAACTTCCAGGGCGTCGTGCTGCAGGCAAGCGGGGTTGGCAAACTGATGCCGGGCACGCTGGTCAGCGTCGCCGCCGGGCCAGCGGCGGACGGCTCATTGCACGCGCAGGCCGTGCTGCTGCCATCGGACATCAAGTACGCGCTCGGCGAAAGCCGCGCCGCGTGGGACCTGGCGGCGCGCAGCACGATGGTCACCGCCACGATCACCGGCATGACGTTGGGCCACGCCGCCCGAACGCTGACGTTGCACGCAAGCGATGGCGACAGCACGGTGATCGTCGCCGACGACGTGCCCATCGCGGAAATTGAGAGCGTCAGCCGCAACCCGCTTGCGCCCGGCACGCGCGTGTTCGTCACGGCGACACGCCAGCGCGACGGCACGCTGGTGGCGGCGCGCGTGTATTACGGTCTTCACGGCTACGCGCCAGCGCTATAGCGTCGCTAGTGCGTGCCGCTTGTCAGCGCCGCGATGCGGGCCTCGATCGGCGGATGGGTCGCAAACAGCGACATCACGCCGCTGCGCGCTGTGATTCCGAACCCGTTAAGCGCCTTCGGCATCTCGCCGGCCTCGAGCCCGCCCAGGCGCCGCAACGCGTCCACCATCGGCCGTGGCGTGCCGAGCAGTTTCGCACTACCGGCGTCGGCACGGAACTCGCGATAGCGTGAAAACCACGCGACGATCATCGATGCCAGGAACCCGAGCACCAGTTGCAGCACCATTACCGTGATCCAGTAGCCCGGTCCGGTGCCGCGCTCGGTACGGAATACGGTCTTGTCGACCAGCGTGCCGATCACGCGCGCGAAGAACACCACGAACGTGTTGACCACACCCTGGATCAGCGTCAGCGTGACCATGTCGCCGTTGGCGACGTGCGACAACTCGTGCCCGAGCACCGCCTCCACTTCCTGGCGGTTCATCGACTGCAGCAGGCCGGTCGATACGGCGACGAGCGCCGAGTTGCGAAATGCACCGGTCGCGAACGCATTGGGTGCGCCTTCGTAGATCGCCACCTCCGGCATGCCGACGTTGGCTGCGGTGGCCAGGCGGCGCACCGTGTCGACCAACCATGCCTCGGCGTCGGTGGATGGGGTGTCGATCACATGCGCACCGGTGGTCCACTTGGCGATCGGCTTCGACATCAGCAGCGAAATGATCGAGCCGGCGAAGCCGACGACCATCGAGAACACCAGCAGGCCGCCGTAGGACATCCCGGCCTGCGAGTACATCGCGGTGTCGAGGCCGAACAGCTTCAGCACGATGGACAGTACGAGAATCACCGCAAGATTGGTGGCGAGGAACAGCACGATGCGTTTCATGCGCAGGTCTCCACGGGGGGTGCGGCGCCGGCAGCGCGAGATCGCGGCCGTATCAGCCGCATAGATGGTAGCGCGCTTGCGCCGGATCAAGTGGCGCGCAACGGTGCCACGGGCATTGCTAGCGGGCGACGGGCGGCTTGCCCCACGGATCCTTCAGCGCCACCGCGCGGTTCCAGACCGGCGTGGACGGGCCATGGTCGCCCAGGTCGGCCACGAAATAGCCGTGTCGCTCGAACTGCACGCGGGTTTCGCGCGGAGCGGCGACCAGCGCCGGCTCGACCCATGCGCGCACGACGTACTTCGAATGCGCATTGAGGTCATCGAGGTAACTGCGCTCGGCAACGTCGCCTCCAGCGTCGTCCGCCGAACCCGCCATGACGGGTTGCGCATCGCCGTGCGGGTTGCGCGCGCCGGGAAACGGCACCCCGAACAGGCGATCGTACAGCCGCACTTCGGCCGGCTGCGCCTCGGCCACGGCCAGCCAGTGGATGTTGCCCTTCACCTTGCGCGCGTCCGCGCCCGGCGTTCCACTGCGTGTCGCTGGGTCGTATGTGCAATGCACCGCGGTGACGCGGCCGCCGGCGTCCCTGTCGGCGCCCGTGCACTTGACGATGTATGCGTAGCGCAGGCGCACCTCCGCGCCTGGCGCAAGACGGAAATAGCCCTTGGGAGGAGCGTCGCTGTAGTCGTCGCGTTCGATCCACAGCTCGCGCCCGAACGCGAGCGCGCGCTTGCCGAGCTCCGGATGCTGCGGATGATTGGGCGCGTGGCACTCCTCGCTGGTGTCCGCCGGATAGTTGTCGATGATGAGCCTGACCGGGTCGAGCACGGCGATCCTGCGCTCCGCGCGCGCATTGAGATCGTCGCGCATCGCCGCTTCCAGCAACGCGAAGTCGATCCACGAATCGATGCGCGACACGCCGACGCGGTCGTTGAACAGCCGGAAACCCTCGGGCGTGTAGCCGCGCCGGCGCGCGCCGACGATCGTCGGCATACGCGGATCGTCCCAGCCGTCGACATGGCCGCGTTCGACGAGCTCGAGCAAGCGGCGCTTCGACAGCACGACGTAGGTCAGGTTGAGGCGCGCGAATTCGTACTGGTGCGGCAGCGGCCGCTCGAGCTGGCCGCCATCGGCCAGCTTGCCGATGATCCAGTCGTACAGCGGGCGGTGATCCTGGAACTCGAGCGTGCAGATCGAGTGCGTGATGCGTTCGATCGCATCCGAGATGCAATGCGCGTAGTCGTACAGCGGATAAATGCACCAGGTGTCGCCGGTGCGGTGATGCCGTGCATGCCGGATGCGGTAGATCGCCGGGTCGCGCAACGTGACATTGGGGCTCGTCATGTCGACCTTGAGGCGCAGCACCTGCGCGCCGTCGGGGAACTCGCCGGCACGCATGCGGCGGAACAGATCGAGGTTCTCGGCGACGCCGCGATCGCGGAACGGGCTCGCCAAGCCGGGCTCGGTCAGCGTCCCCCGCGTCGCGCGCATCTCCTGCGCGCTCTGGCTGTCGACATACGCAAGCCCCTGCGCGATGAACCATTCGGCGAACCGGTACAGCTCGCCGTAGTAGTCCGACGCGTGGAAGCGGGCATCCCAATCGTAGCCGAGCCAGCGCACGGCATCGGCGATCGAGCCCTCGAACTCGACATCCTCCTTCAGCGGGTTGGTGTCGTCGAAGCGAAGGTGGCAGACGCCACCGAATTCGCCGGCGAGTCCGAAGTTCAGCGCGATCGACTTGCTGTGTCCGAAATGCAGGTAGCCGTTGGGTTCGGGCGGAAAGCGTGTGACGACGCGCCCGCCGTATTTCTGCGTGCGCATGTCGTCGGCGACGATTCCGCGCAGGAAATTGGCGGCAGGCGGGGGCGCGTCGTGCGCCAGCGCCGCGCCGGCGCGCGAAGTGCCGGCGGCCGGAGGCAGCGTGCTCATCGTTTGCGGAGGTGGTGGCAATTGCCCATCGGCCGCATTTTAACCTTGCGCCGCCGCAAGCCGACTGCGGTACGCTATTTGCAGAGCGCTGCCGCCCTCGTGCAACGCAATGCGACCTGCCGCGCGCGTTGTCCACAAATCCTGTGGATAGAAGTGTGTATATCTTGTAAATTGATACGCTAAGTCGTGCGCTCGCCTGCGAATTGCTTGGCGTGCCCGAAAATACACCTGAAAAAGCGCACGTCGTTTCAATGAGTTGTGATTCGCTCCCCACGGTAACCTGCGCGCAACATCCACGTAACGGCACGTGCAAGGCGCCGTTGCGCACCGCGCTCAGCCCACTTCGCACATGCCGGATGGATGCGTTGCGCGCGTACGCCATCGGCGGCACCGCCAAATCGTCGACACGCGGCGCGCCGATCGATGGCTGACCCGGCATCGCCCGCAGCGCGCGCGCCGATGTCGGTGTCGGCGCTGGTGGCGTCCGCGCGCCTTGCGCTCGAACGCGAAGTCGGACTGGTGCATGTGACCGGCGAGGTTTCCGGCTTCCTGCGCGCCGCCTCCGGCCATTGTTATTTCGCGCTGAAGGACTCCAACGCACAGGTGCGCTGCGTTTTGTGGCGCACCAAGGCGAAGCTGACCGAGTTCGCGCTGCGCGACGGACTCGCGGTCGACGTGCGCGGCGTGGCGTCGATCTACGAACCGCGCGGCGAATTCCAGTTGAGTGTCGACAGCATTCGCCTCGCGGGCAGTGGCGCGCTGTACGAGCGATTCATGCGCCTCAAGGCCGAGCTGGAGGCGCGCGGGTGGTTCGCCGCCGAGCGCAAGCGCGCGCTGCCCGCATACCCGCGCGCGGTCGGCGTGGTGACGTCGATCCGCGCGGCAGCGCTGCGCGACGTGATCACCACGCTCGGCCGCCGCTGGCCGGCGCTGCGCGTGATCGTTTATCCGTGTGCCGTGCAAGGCGCCAGCGCCGCGCAGGAAATCGCCGCCGCGATCGGCATCGCCAACGCGCGTGCCGAGGTCGACGCGCTGATCGTCTGCCGCGGTGGCGGCGCCATCGAGGACCTGTGGGCGTTCAACGAGGAGATTGTCGCGCGGGCGGTATTCGAGTCGCGCCTGCCGGTGGTGGCCGGCATCGGGCACGAAACGGATTTCACGATCGCCGACTTCGTCGCGGACGTGCGCGCACCCAAGCCCACCGGCGCAGCGACGCTGATCGCGCCTGACCATGCGGCGGTGCGCCATCGCGTCGCGCAATGGGCATCGCGGATCGCACGCGGCGTGCGCCACGCGCTGGCGGTGCGCGCGCAACGCACCGACCTCGCCGCGCGCGGACTCACGCACCCGCGCGCGCGGCTCGCGGCGCAGCGCGAGCGCCTGCTGGCGCTGGGCGGCCGTGCGAGCCTCGCGTGGAGCCGTGACGCCGGTATCCGCACCGCGGCATTGCGCGCGTTCGCCGCGCGCCTGCGCCGCGAGCTGCGTGCGCCGCCACGCGAGGCCGCCATCGTCGAGGGGCTCGGCAGTCGCCTGCAACGCGCCCACGAGCGGCTGCTCGTCCAGCGGCAATCGCGGATCGACACGCTGGCGCAGAACCTCGCGCACCTGTCGCCGCAGCGGGTGCTCGAGCGCGGCTATGCGATCGTCACGCGCGGCGGCGCGCAAGGCGAAGTGGTGCAGAGCGCGCGCACGCTCGCGCAGGGCGACGCCATCGCGTTGCAGTTTGCAGCAGGCCGCGCCATCGCGACAGTGCGCGACATCGGCGACTGACCGGGTCAGGCTTCGTCCGGCTCCGGATCATCGACCGGCCGCCCGCGCTTCAGCGCTGCCACCACGTGAGCCGGCGCCTGCGCGGCGATGCGCGGCGTCGAGGTGACGACATCGCCATTCTGCGCACGATGGCGCAGTGCGTGGTCGATCAGCACCAGCGCAAGCATCGCCTCGGCGATCGGCGTCGCGCGGATGCCGACGCAAGGATCGTGGCGGCCATGCGTGTTCACCACCACCGGCTTGCCTTCCTTGTCGATCGAATGGCGGTCGAGGCGGATCGACGACGTCGGCTTGATGGCGATCGACACCACGACGTCCTGGCCGGTGGAGATGCCGCCGAGGATGCCACCAGCGTTGTTGGATGCAAAGCCCAGCGGAGTGATCTCGTCGGAATGCGTGGTTCCGCCCTGCGCGATCGACGCGAAGCCGGCGCCAATCTCGACACCCTTGACGGCGTTGATGCTCATCATCGCCTGCGCGATGTCGGCGTCGAGCTTGCCGTACACCGGCTCGCCCCAGCCGACGGGGACGCCCTGCGCTACGACGTTGACGCGCGCGCCGCACGAATCGCCGCGCTTGCGCAGCGCATCCATGTATGCCTCGAGTCCATCAACGACGGCCGCGTTCGCCACGCAGAAGGGGTTGTTGCCGACCTCCGACCAGTCGACGAATGGAATCACGTTGCTGCCGAGCTCGGCCAGATAGCCGCGCACGACGATGCCGAAGCGCTCCTTCAGCCACTTCTTCGCCACCGCACCGGCGGCGACACGCACCGCGGTCTCGCGCGCAGACTGGCGCCCGCCACCGCGATAGTCGCGCACGCCGTACTTCTGCCAGTACGTGTAGTCGGCGTGGCCGGGGCGGAAGGTCTCGGCGATGGACGCGTAGTCCTTGCTGCGCGAATCCTCGTTGCGGATCAACAGCGCGATCGGCGTACCTGTGGTGACACCTTCGAACACGCCCGACAGGATCTCGACACTGTCCGGCTCGCGTCGCTGCGTCACGTGGCGCGACGTGCCCGGACGCCGCCGATCGAGTTCCTGCTGGATATCCGGGACCGACAGCGCGAGTCCGGGCGGACAGCCGTCGATCACGCAGCCGATCGCGGGGCCATGCGATTCACCGAACGACGTGACGCAGAACAGCAATCCCGTGGTGTTGCCCGACATGCGCGATCCCGGATGACGACAGCCGAGTTTAGCATCGCCATCATCGGCATCACGACTTCGCCACGTGTCCCCCTGCGTCCACCGACGCCGCGGGCGCATCCGGCGTGTCCCCCCTGTCGTGACGGTCGTTCAGCGTGCGTCGCCGCGCAACGCCCGCACGCGCTCGCGCAGGTGCGCCGCGGACGCATCTGCCGGCGCGACGCGCGCGCCCGCGACCAACTCGATCCGCGAAAAGGCTCCGCGCAGCCGGCGCATCGCCTTGCCGTCGCAGGCGCGCGAGAAAAAGCTTCCCCACAGACCGCGCAGCGCCATCGGTACCACGGGTGCCGGCGCGCGCGCGACGATCGCCTCGACGCCGGGACGGAAATCACCCAACTCACCCGTCCGCGTCAGGCGACCTTCCGGGAAGATGCCGACGACCTCGCCGTTGGCCAGCGCTGCGGCGGCCGCGTCGAATGCGTGCGCCTTCATCGCCGCGTCAATGCTGGCCGGCGCGATCGGAATCGCCCGCATCGTACGGAAGATGAACGACAGCAGCGGCACCGCGAAGATCTGGTGATCCATCACGAAACGGATCGGACGGCGCACGCTGGCGGCGATCACCACCGCGTCGACGTAACTCACGTGGTTGCACACCAGCACGCACGCACCTTCGTCGGGAATGTTGTCGAGCCCGTTCGATTTCACGCGATACAACGTCGACACCAGCAGCCACGCGAGGAAGCGCATCAGGAACTCGGGCACCAGCAGGTAGATGAACAGCGCGACGACCGCGTTCATGACCCCGGTGACGAGGAACAACGCCGGGATGTCGAGACCCGCCTTCAGGAGGCCCAGCGCGATGGCCGCCGAGGCGACCAGAAACAGCGCGTTGAGAATGTTGTTGGCGGCGATGATGCGCGAACGGAACGCCGGGGGCGAGCGCTGCTGGATCAGCGCGTACAACGGCACGATGTAGAACCCGCCGAACAGCCCGATCAGCATCAGGTCGGCAATCACCCGCCAGTGCGCGTGATCGGCGAGCAGCGTGGCGATGCCGCCGAGCGAGGTCGCGTGCAGGTTGCGGCTGGCGAGCCACAGGTCGATCGCGAACGCGGTCATGCCCAGCGAGCCGAATGGCACCAGCCCCACCTCGACCTTGTGCCCGGACAGCCGCTCGCACAGCAGCGAGCCGACGCCGATGCCGACCGAGAACATCGCCAGCAGGAACGTGGCGACGTGCTCGTCGCCTCCCAGCACGTTGCGCGTGAAGTTCGGAAACTGCGTGAGGAACGTGGCGCCATAGAACCAGAACCACGAGATGCCCATCATCGACAGCCACACGATGCGGTTGCGCTGCGCCTCGCGCAGATTGCGCCACGTCTCGCTGAACGGGTTCCAGTTGATCGCGAGTTGCGGCGCGTCGGCCGGCGTCACCGGTATGCCGCGGCTGACCAGGTAGCCTGCGAGGGCGATGGCGACCGCCACTGCGGCGGCGATCAGCGGCCCGTGCGGATCGATCGCGACCAGCACGCCGCCGGCGATCGTCCCCAGCAGGATCGCGACGAACGTGCCCATCTCCACCATGCCGTTGCCGCCGGTCAACTCGTCGGAGCGCAGCGTCTGCGGCAGGATCGCGTACTTGATCGGTCCGAACAGCGTCGAATGCACGCCCATCAGCGCCAGCGCGGCGAACAGCAGCGGCAGGCTTTGCAACCAGAATCCTGAGAATCCGATCGCCATGATGGCGATCTCGAACAGCTTGATGTAGCGGATCATCCGCGACTTCTCGAACTTGTCCGCGAGCTGCCCCGCGGTTGCCGACAGCAGCACGAAGGGCAGGATGAACACGGCGGCCGCCAGGTTGACCAGCGTATTCGCATCGAGCGTCGTCATCCCCGCTGCGCGGTACGCGACGAAGATCACCAGTGCATTCTTGTAGACGTTGTCGTTGCCGGCGCCGAGGAACTGCGTCCAGAAGAACGGCGCGAAGCGGCGCTCGCGCAGCAATCCGAACTGGTTGTGCGATCGAGCGGCGGACGCTGGCGAGTCGGCGTACATGGATTCCTGGGCGTGGCCGGGAGGCAACTTGAAGGTGGCTGGCGGTTAGCGGTGCACGGGGAAATGCGCGTCCAGATAGTCGCGCACCGCATCCAGCGCCACGCGCACCGCGTCGGGGTCGGGCCAGTACAGCGTTTCGCGGCCGACGCGCTGTGCATGCAGCACGCCGGCTTCGCGCATCACGGCCAGATGATGCGCAATGGCCGAACGCGACAGCGGCGATGCTTGTACGATCGCACGCACCGACATTTTCTGACCCGCGGAGAACAGCAGCAGGATTTGCTGGCGGTGGTCCTCGCCAAGTGCCATGAACACCTGCGCCGTGCGTTGCCAGTGCTCGGGCAGCGTGCCTGCAACTTGGCGCGGGGTGCGGGCGTGGGTCATCGTGAAATGATCAATGGGCAGCGTCGGTGGACGGCGCCTGCTGACAGGGCAGGTCGACAGCGCCGGCAATTTATAACTAATTTTTTGGTCATAATATCCGACATGGCGGAGGCGCGTGTCAAGTGGCCAATCGGATGATGCCGGCCATCGCTTCGCGGCCTGACGTTAAAATCGCCGCATCGAAGGGCCGCCCCAATGCAAACCTACCTCGACTTCATGCGCCACGTGCGCGACCACGGCGTGCGCAAGGACGACCGCACCGGCACCGGCACGCTGTCGGTCTTCGGCTACCAGATGCGCTTCGACCTGCGC
>JBDTJK010000443.1:0-4369 GCA_039935875.1 Casimicrobiaceae bacterium | reverse complement strand
AGGCGATGGGTCGCAAGTTCGTGCGCGTCAGTCTGGGCGGCGTGCACGACGAGGCCGAGATCCGCGGCCATCGCCGCACCTACATTGGCGCGCTGCCGGGCAACATCATCCAGAACCTGCGCAAGGCGGGTGCACGCGACTGCGTGATGATGCTCGACGAAGTGGACAAGCTCGGCGCCGGCGGCTTTCACGGCGACCCCTCGTCGGCGCTGCTGGAGGTGCTCGATCCCGAGCAGAATTCGACATTCCGCGACACCTACCTCGCGGTACCCTTCGACCTGTCGCAAGTGACGTTCATCTGCACGGCGAACGTGCTCGACACGATCCCGGGACCATTGCGCGACCGGATGGAAATCATCCAGCTGCCTGGGTACACCGCGCGCGAAAAACTGCAGATCGCGCGGCGCTACCTGGTTCCGCGCCAGTTGCAGGCAACCGGCATCACCGCCGCGCAGGCGACGCTGAGCGACGCGGCACTGATGGCGATCATCGATGAGTACACGCGTGAAGCGGGCGTGCGCAACCTGGAGCGCGAAATCGGCAGCGTGCTGCGCAACGCGGCGGTACGCATCGCCGAGGGCACCGCGTCGCAATTTTCGATCGACGTGGCCGACCTGCACGACATCCTCGGCGCCAAGCGCTTCGAGGCCGAAGTGGCGATGCGCAGCGACATTCCCGGCGTGGCAACCGGTCTCGCGTGGACGCCGGTTGGCGGCGACATCCTGTTCATCGAAGCGGCGCGTTCGCCGGGCAGCGGCAAACTGCTGTTGACCGGACAACTTGGCGACGTGATGAAGGAAAGCGCACAGGCGGCGCTGTCACTGCTGAAGGCGCGCGCAGACCGGCTCGGCATCGTGCCCGGATTGATCGAAAAGTCGGACATCCATGTGCACGTACCGGCTGGCGCGACACCCAAGGACGGCCCCAGCGCCGGCGTCGCGATGTTCGTCGCACTGGCCTCGCTGCTGACCTCGCGGCCGGTGAAGAGCAATGTCGCGATGACCGGCGAAATCAGCCTGCGCGGTCTGGTGTTGCCGATCGGCGGCGTCAAGGAAAAGGTGCTCGCCGCGCTGCGTGCGGGCATCACCACCGTGATGCTGCCCGCGCGCAACCGGCGCGATCTCGAGGACATTCCAGCGGATGCGCGCGCGCAGCTGACATTCGTGTGGCTCGAGGACGTCGACGACGCGATCAACGCAGCCGTCGCGTCCTCACCGGCAACCGCCTGACGCCGTCGCGGCGTCGGGCGATTGCGCAACGGCCGACGGCTACCTACTTGCCGCTGTAGAGGGTCGGAAATTGCTCGCGCAGGTGTTCGACCTTGGGCAGGTCGTTGAACGCGATGTACGGCTGGTTCGGATGCAGCGCCGCATAGTTCTGGTGGTAGCTCTCCGCCGGATAGAACGCCGGCAAAGCGACGACCTGCGTAACGATCGGGCTCGCGAACACCTTCGCGTTGTCGAGTTGCGCGATGTACGCATGGGCGACACGCGCCTGTTCGGCGTCGGTGGTGAAGAGTGCCGAGCGGTATTGCGTGCCGCGGTCGGGACCTTGCCGATTCAGTTCCGTCGGGTCGTGCGCAACCGAGAAGAACACCTTCAACAGCTGGCCATAACTGACCTGAGCAGGATCAAAGGTGACCTTCACCGATTCGGCGTGGCCGGTGGCACCGCTGCTGACCATTTCGTAACTCGGCGATTTGACCGTGCCTCCCGCGTATCCGGAAACGGCCGATGAAACGCCCCTGACGTGGCGAAACACCGCTTCGATACCCCAGAAACAGCCTCCCGCAAAGACCGCGGACTGGGGCCCCTTGGCGGCAGCAGCGGCGACATCGGTCGCGGGCGTGGGCAACACGACTGCCCCGCTTGCGGCGCCGCAGGCTTGCACCGCAAGCACCAGGCACGCGCAGGCTACGGTAGAAAGTGGTCGAACAAACGATTTGAACATGGGTTTGCTTCCTGAGGTGGCAAAGGTCATTGGCCGGATGTGACTTGAACCAACGGTTGGATGCAAGATCTGCGCAAGGCGCCTTGGCTGCACGGTAAGACGCCGTGCGCCGCCAGTGGTTCAATGTCGATGCCCGCTACGCTCGCGGACTCCTGTAAGCCAGTACGCACCGCGCTCATGAACGGATGCAGCCCGCAGCGTTGACCGCTTGCAGCACTTCTCCCGTCTGCGGATCCTGGACGAACGCGACGACGTCAAGCTGGGCACGCTTCCACGATGCCGGCAGCACGATTTCGCGCTCGACATGCAGTGCGCCCGCGCTGAGCGCGATGGGGCCGGCCCATGCCCGTACCAGATGATCGTGATGCAGCGTCGCGCCGCCATTCTCGCCGCGTGCGACTTTCGAGGTAAGTGCATTCTCGGTGACGGCGAGATACAGCGCGGCGGGCCGCGCGCGGTCCGCTGTGGTCGCGTCGGCGCGCAACGCCAGCGCGCCGTTGACGAGGCTCGCCTGCAAACCGATGCCGGCGGCGGCTGGCACCGCGTTGACCTTGCTGACCGCACGGGCAAGCGACGCCGGCGCGAGATCGAGTTCAGTGCCGCTGACGAAAAAATGCGGCGTGTACACGGCTGAGTGCCGATTGATGTGCACCAGCCATTCCTGGCGTTGCGCAAACACGTCCTGCGCGTAGGGATCGTTCCATCCGAGATAGTCCCAGTACCCGACGTGCAGCGCCAGCGCGATGGCCTGGGAATCGGGGGGCAGCAGCGTCCGCAAGTGGCCCAAACGCTCGTCCGCGGGCGGACAACTCGAGCACCCTTCGGACGTGTAGAGCTCCACCAGCGCCGCCGTTGCGGCACCACTATGCACGTCGCACCCGGCGGCGGACGCCACGGGAATCGCAAGCGGCGCACATGCGGCAATCGCGGCGATCAGTGTCTTGAACGGTCTGGACATGGGAAACTCCTTGCTCAAGCGGCGATTTGCACAAGCGATCAGGCCGCGCGGAAGGCGCACCGGCAATGGCATTGCGTGATCCGCGGCCCGTTCGCAATGAGTCGTCGCAGGCGCACCATTCTTACATGCGGTTCATGCTTTGCGCCGGTTGCAGGCGGAGCCCCGCAGCGGGGCATCCGGCTTCCGTGCAACCTGTCGCCCGGTGCGCCATGCTGTCGCGTCCGGCGTGCGTCCGGCGCCGCGCATTGCCTGCGCTGACCCGCCCCCTGCATACTGCGCGGACTTTTCAACGCCGAACCCGAGCCCATGCCAGAACCGCTGTCGATCACAGGACTTCGCAAGACCTATCCGAATGGCGTCGAGGCGCTGGCAGGCGTTTCGCTCGAGATCCCGACGGGGATGTTCGGTCTGCTGGGACCCAACGGCGCCGGCAAGTCGACGCTGATGCGTACGCTGGCGACCCTGCAGGATGCAGATGCCGGCAGCGCGCGGATCGGCGCGCTCGACGTGTTGCACGACAAGGCCGCTGTGCGCCGGCTGCTGGGCTACCTGCCGCAGGATTTCGGCGTCTATCCGAAAGTGACGGCCGAAGACATGCTGGACCACCTGGCGCGACTGAAGGGAATCGCAGCGCGCGCCACGCGCAAGGAAGTCGTGGCAACGCTGTTGCGCCAGGTGAACCTGTGGGATGCGCGCAAGAAGGCCCTCGGCGGATTTTCAGGGGGCATGCGCCAACGCTTCGGCATCGCGCAGGCACTGATCGGCAATCCACAGCTCGTCATCGTCGACGAACCCACCGCCGGGCTTGATCCCGAGGAGCGCGTGCGCTTCCACAACCTGCTCGCCGAGATCGGCGAGAACGTGATCGTGATCCTGTCTACGCACATCGTGTCCGACGTGTCCGATCTATGCGCCAACATGGCGATCATCGACCGCGGCCGCGTGCGCGTGACGGGCAGGCCGGAGGTGCTGACGCGTGAGCTCGATGCCCGCGTATGGCAGAAAGTCGTCGCGCGCGAAGATCTCGCCGCGTCGAAGGCGGCCTACCCCGTGATCTCGACGCGGCTGATGGCTGGACGCACGCTGATCAACGTGATCGCGGACGTGGCGCCGGGACCGGGCTTCGCAGCGGTGGTGCCGACGCTGGAGGATGTCTACTTCGCGGCCATTGGCGCGCCGGCTACAGCCGCTCCCGACGCGCCCATCACGCAGCCAGCCTGAGCAGCCGGCGATGACATCGCGCTTCCTTGCCATCGCCGCGTTCGAGTTCAGGCAACGCTTCGCACGCCTGTCGACGTGGGTGTACTTCGTCGTGTTCGTTGCGCTGGCGATGCTGTGGACCGCGGCCGCCGGCGGCGCGTTTGCGCACGCGAACGTGGTTTTCGGCAGCGGCAAGGTGTGGATCAATTCCCCGTACGCGATCACGCAGACGATCGCATTCCTGGGACTTGCGGGAATGAC
>JBDTJK010000442.1:0-3243 GCA_039935875.1 Casimicrobiaceae bacterium | reverse complement strand
AGCTACCTCGGCTCGTCCTTCGCCTTCATCTCGGTCGTGATCGCCGTCACCGGCTACGCCGGCAAGGGGCTTAACGGCAACATCGCGCTCGCCCTGGGCGGCATCATCGCCTGCGGCGCGGTCTACGCCCTGATCGGCCTCGCCGTGATCGGCACGGGCACGCGCTGGATCGAACGGCTGATGCCGCCGGTCGTGACCGGCGCGGTCGTGGCCGTGATCGGCCTCAACCTCGCCTCCATCCCGATCAAGAACATGGCGCCGACCGGCTTCGACGCCTGGATGCAGGCCGTGACCTTCCTCAGCATCGCCCTGGTCGCCGTCTATACCACCGGCATGGTGCGCCGCCTCCTGATTCTGGTCGGCCTGATCCTGGCCAGCGTGATCTACGCCGTGCTGACCAACGGCATGGGCCTCGGCACGCCGATCGACACCAGCCTCGTAGCCAATGCCGCCTGGTTCGGTGCGCCGCACTTCACGGCGCCAGCGTTCGACACACGGGCGATCGTGCTGATCGTGCCCGTCGCGCTGATCCTGGTGGCCGAAAACCTCGGACATCTGAAGGCAGTCGGCGCCATGACCGGCCAGGACATGGACCGCCACATCGGGCGGGCCTTCCTGGGCGACGGCATCGCCACCATGGTCTCCGGCGGCGCCGGCGGCACCGGCGTTACCACCTATGCCGAGAACATCGGCGTGATGGCCGCGACGCGCATCTACTCGACGGCAATCTTCGTCGTGGCCGCCCTATTCGCCATCCTGCTGGGCTTCTCGCCCAAGTTCGGCGCCCTGATCCATAGCATCCCGCTCGCGGTCATGGGCGGGGTCAGCATCGTGGTGTTCGGCCTGATCGCCATCGCCGGCGCCCGCATCTGGGTCGACAACAAGGTCGACTTCTCGGACAGCCGCAACCTGCTCGTGGCGGCAATCACCCTGGTCCTCGGCACCGGCGACTTCACGTTGAAGTTCGGCGACTTCGCCATGGGCGGCATCGGCACCGCCACCTTCGGCGCCATCATCCTCCATGCCCTGCTGAGCCGCGGAAAGAAGTGACGATGCCCAAGGTCAAGGGACACGAGATCTTCCGCTGCGACGCCGGCTGGCGGATTTTCTCCTTCCTCAAGCTCACGACCGCCGACGGCATCGTCGGCTGGTCGGAGTTCAACGAGAGCTTCGGCAGCCCCGGCCTCGCCGGAGTGATCGAGGCGTTGATGCCGAGCGTCGTCGGCACGGATGCCATGGACATCGAGATGGTGAACGCCGTGCTCGCCACCAAGTCGACGCAGTCGCGCGGCGGCGTAGTCCGGCAAGCGATCGCGGCGATCGAGAACGCCTTGCTCGACATCAAGGGCAAGGCGCTGGGCGTTCCCGTCTATCAGCTGTTCGGCGGCAAGCTGCGTGACCGCATCCCGGTCTACTGGTCGCATTGTGGCTCCTATCGCATGCGTAATCCCGACATCGTCGGCACGCCGCCGGTGCGCACCTACGACGACATGACCAAGCTGGGCGCCGAGGTGAAGGCCCGCGGCTTCACCGCCTGCAAGACCAACATCGCCATGGAGGTCGACGGCACGCTGCGCGCCTATCGGCCGGGCTTCGTCGTGGGCAAGGGCTTCCCCGAGCGCAACTGGGACGCCTTCATCGCCCGAAGTGCTGCCAAGACGGTCGAGGCCTTCCGCAAGGGCTGCGGCCCCGATGTCGGCATCATGCTCGACACCAACTTCCACTTCCGCACCGAGGGCTTCCGCCGGATCGCCGACGCCGTGGCCCCGAGCAATCTCACCTGGCTAGAGCTCGACGTGCACGACCCAAAGTCGATCGCGCTGCTGCGGCGCGACGCGCCCTGCCCGATCGCCTCGGGCGAGACCCTGCTGGAGCGCCGCGATTTCCGGCCTTACCTCGAGGCCTACGCCTTCGACACCGCGATCGTCGACGTGATCTGGAACGGCTTCGCCGAGTCGCTGAAGATCGCGGCCCTCGCCGACGTCTACGAGGTGAACGTGGCGCCGCACAATTTCTACGGCCACCTCGCGAGCGTCATCAGCGCCCACTTCTGCGCCGGGGTGCCCAACTTCCGCATCATGGAGACCGATATCGACAGCGTACCGTGGCGCGACGAGATCGTGACCAACCCGCCGGTGATCGAGAACGGCGACTTCATCCTGCCCAAGGGCCCGGGCTGGGGCATGGACATTAACGAGGCGGCGCTGAAGAAGCACCCGCCCAAGAACTACGTGGTCACCCAGTAGGCCGGGGCGTCGCGAAGGAGACGGTCGCCTTGTCGTAGTCGCCGGCGCCCATGCCGCCTTCGGCGAAGATCTCGTGCCGGGCGATCCAGTCGAACGACTGGTCGTAGACCTCGCGCGAGTAGGTCTCGAAGACGATGCGTTCGCCCGGCCCCCAGCGGCGCGTGTCCATCATCTCATGCCAGCGCTCGGGAAATTCGTTGCGGTAGTAGTGCGTGTAGAGTTCCGGTCTGAGGTCGATGTCGCGCTGTGCGCGCTTCAGCGCCCGGAAGAAGCGGCGGATATCCTCGGGATCAGGCGAACCGTTGATCATCGAGGCGATCATGAACGTCGTGTCGATCACCTTGCGGAAGCCCTGCTGCTCGGCCAGGTAATACGGCCCGCTGAACAGCGCAGCCGCCCCGCTCTTGCCCTCGATCAGGAGCTCGAGTCGGCGGAACAGCATGCCGTCCTCGAAGACGAGATTGATGTCCTTGACCGGCATGTACTGCTCGAGCGCCTGGATCGTCGAGTAGTGGCTGCCTGACTGGAAGCCGACCGAAATGGGGACGCCGGCGAGATCGGCCGGCGTTCGGATCGGGGAATCGGCGGCAACGAAGATAGCGGACGGCGCGACTGAATAGACGTCGGCATAGAGCTTGGCATGGCCGTTCGAGGCCGCGACGTTCACGGTCCAGTGGCAGGCGCAGCTTACATCGGCCTCACGTCCTTTTTCGATGCTCTGGAAGGCGCCCTGGTTGACCTTGTTGTGGTGCTGGCCCGCGGTCGAGCGGATCAGTTCGCGGAATTCGTAGTCGAGCCCTTCAGCGCGAAAATAACCCTTTTCCTCGGCGACCCATTCCTGCAGCCGAAAGTGCGGTTCAATGACGAACTTGCTCATGGCGGATCTTCCCGGTGTTCTCGTTCGTGGTGATTGCCACCACGATATCGCCTGGCGGCGACCAACACCATGTCCGAATGGGAATGTGGGACATGGTGAGCCGGCTAGATCCCGAGATAC
>JBDTJK010000441.1:0-7165 GCA_039935875.1 Casimicrobiaceae bacterium | reverse complement strand
AGCGGGAAAGGAGTCTCGAACTCCCGACCTCAACCTTGGCAAGGTTGCGCTCTACCAACTGAGCTATTCCCGCGTCGATGGGAGGCGAATTATAACTGATTCCGCCAATTCGTCAAAGACTTGGCTTGCCTGGAGACCGCTACATCCGGTACACGGCGGCCGTGCCGGCGAAGTTCGCGACGGATGCGGACTGCGGCTGCTAAGCTCGCGTCCGTCGCACGTCCTTTGCGAGGTTTAAATCATGCCCGCCCGCCCGCCGTCCCGGCCCTGCGCACGCGCGCAGGCTGCTGTTGCTGTCGCTGGTCTCGATCATGCTCGTGGGGCTGCCGGTCGCGGTATGGCTCGACCTGCGCAACATCACCGAAGCGCCGCTGATGCGCCAGGCCAGCGATCTCAATTCGGTGATCACCAGCTTTCGCGGCTTTTATGCGACCAGTGTGGTCAGTCGTGTGCTCGCGTTCCCCCGCAAGACGCAGGTGACGCACAATTACGAATCGATCCCGGGCGCGATTCCGATTCCAGCCACGTTGTCGCTGGAGTTCGGAAAGGTGGTCAGCGAGCAGCGGAAGAACATCGACTATCGCTTCGTTTCCAATTCGCCATTCCGCAATCGCGCGCCGCATGTGCTCGATGCCTTCGAGCGCGATTCGCTGGGGGCGCTGCGCGCGATGCTCGGGCGGGCAATTGCCACCCTCGAGCGCATCAAGCCCGGCTCATCAAGCTGGACGCGCTGGGAAACGCCGCTGCACGGCTATGTCTTGGAGACTTCGGCGATCGCTTCGGCGACGTGATTGATGTTGCGCGAATTGAGCGCTGCCACGCAGATGCGCCCCGAGTCGACTGCGTACACCGAATACTCATTGCGCAGCCGGTCGACCGCGGGCTTGCTCAACCCGGTATAGGAAAACATTCCACGCTGCGCGACGATGAAGTCGAAATTGCCGCCAGGTACAAGCGCTTTCATCTTCGCATGCAGCAGCACGCGCATTTCGCGAATTCGCTCGCGCATGCCCGCCAGCTCGTTCTCCCACTGCGCGCGCAACTCAGGGGAACTCAGCACCATTGCGATGATCTGGCCGCCGTGTGTCGGCGGGTTGGACCACAGCACCCGCGCAATGCGCTTGACCTGAGACAGCGTGCGCGCCGCCTCTTCCTTGCTGGCAGTCACGATCGTCAGTGCGCCCACACGTTCGCCATAGAGTGAAAACGACTTCGAGAACGAACCCGAGACCAGCAACGGTCCGGGTGTCTCGGCGAACTTGCGGATCACCGCGGCGTCGGCGCCCAGACCTTCGGCAAAACCCTGGTACGCGTTGTCGAGAAATGGTATCAGCTGTCTCGAACGCACCACGTTGAGGATCCGGTCCCACTGCGCAAGCGTCGGATCGACGCCCGTCGGATTGTGGCAGCAGGCGTGCAGCACGACGATGCCGCCCGGCGGAATCGCCTGCAGTGACGCCAGCATGCCGTCGAAGTCAAGGCCACGCGTCGCAGCGTTGTAGTAGCGGTAGGTATTCACCGTGAATCCCGCACCTTCGAACAGCGCGCGGTGATTCTCCCAGCTGGGATCGCTGATCCAGACCTGCGAAGCGGGTGCAAAACGGCGCAGGAAGTCGGCGCCGAGGCGCAAAGCGCCGGTGCCGCCCAGCGTCTGCACGGTGATGGCGCGGCCGGTGGTGACGATGTCGTGGTCGGCGCCGAACAGCAGAGCCTGCGCACCCTTGTCGTAGGCGGGGATGCCGTCGATCGGCAAATAGCCCCTTGGCGATGCCTTGTCCGTGATTTCGCGTTCGGCCCGCTTCACGCACTCGAGCAGGGGAATCTTGCCGTTGTCGTCGTTGTAGACGCCGACACCGAGATTGACCTTATTCGCGTGTGTATCCGCGTTGAAGGCGTCGCTGACGCCGAGAATCGGGTCGCGGGGCGCCATTTCGATGGCGGTGAGGAATGTGCTGGACGGTGCGAGGGGCGCGTTCATCGTTACAATCCGTGGGTTCGACAAAACAATGTATTTTACTGCATTGTTCAACGGATTGCCGCCGCATGGCCCGCAACGACACACGCCTGGAACCAGCACCCCCAATCCCGCCCGCCACCGCGCTGCGCACCGTTGCGCGGATCTGGCGATTCATCAGGCCGTACCGCCGGCAGGTGATCTTCGCCTCGATCGCGCTGGTATTCGCGGCGGCGGCGGTGCTGATGTTCGGACAGGGACTCAAGTATGTGATCGACCGCGGCTTCGCCGCCGGCAACGCTGCCGAACTCGACCACATGCTGGCGCTGTCCCTCGGCGTGATCATCTTCCTTTCCATCGCCACCTACACACGCTTCTACTACGTGTCATGGATCGGCGAGCGTGTCACCGCCGATCTGAGGCGCGCCGTGTTCGACCATCTGCTCGACCTGCCGCCGAGCTTCTTCGAGGAGACGCGCACCGGCGAAGTGATGTCGCGCCTGACCAACGACACGTCGATGCTCGATACCGTCATCGGCTCCAGCGCGTCGATGGCGGTGCGCAATTTCCTGCTGATGGTGGGCGGTTTCGTGATGCTGCTGCTGACCAGCGTCAAGCTGACACTGCTGGTGATGCTCGGCATTCCGCTGGTAGTCGTGCCGATCGTGCTGTTCGGGCGCAAGGTGCGCAAGCTCTCGCGCGCGAGCCAGGACCGCATCGGCGACGTGAGCAGCTTCGTCGACGAGTCGCTGCACGAAATTCGCGTGGTGCAGGCGTATGGACATGAGGACCAGGACCGCTTTCATTTCGGCACGCGGGTCGAGGCGGCATTCACCACCGCCGCGCTGCGCATCCGCCAGCGCGCATTCCTGGTCGCGTGCGTGATCACGCTGGTGTTCGGCGCCGTGGGCGTCATCCTGTGGATTGGTGGTCATGATGTGATCGACGGCACGATGAGTGCGGGCCAGTTGTCGGCCTTCGTTTTCTATGCGGTGTTGGCGGCGAGCTCCGTCGGGACGTTCAGCGAAGTGATCGGTGACCTGCAGCGTGCAGCCGGTGCCACCGAGCGGCTGTTCGAATTGCTGGCCGTCGAACCTGCCATCCGTGCGCCGGTCAATCCACAGGCGCTGCCGGTGCCGTCCACCGGCACCATCGCATTCGAGCACGTGACGTTTCGCTATCCGTCGCGACCCGATCATCCGGCACTCGCCGATTTTTCACTCGATGTGCGCGCAGGCGAGCGCGTGGCGCTGGTCGGTCCGTCCGGTGCCGGCAAGACGACGGTGCTGCAGTTGCTCGCGCGCTTCTATGACGCGCAGGCAGGCACGGTGCGCCTCGACGGGATCGACGTGATGCGCGCGGATCCGCGCGAAGTGCGCCGGCGCTTCGCGCTGGTGCCGCAAGACCCGGTGATTTTCGCGGCGAGCGTGGCCGAGAACGTCCGCTATGGACGCCCGGATGCAAGCGACGCAGATGTCAAGGCGGCGTGCGAGGCGGCGTTCGCCGACGAGTTCGTTGTGCGCCTGCCCGACGGCTACGCAACGTTCCTGGGCGAGCGGGGCGTGCGCCTGTCCGGTGGCCAGCGGCAGCGCCTCGCGATCGCACGCGCCGTGCTGGCCGACCGTCCGCTACTGCTGCTCGACGAGGCCACAAGCGCGCTGGACGCCGAAAGTGAGCGGGCCGTGCAGCTCGCGCTTGAAAGGCTGATGACCGACCGCACTGTGCTGATGATCGCCCACCGGCTCGCCACCGTGCGCCACGCAGACCGCATCGCGGTGATGGAGGACGGGAAAATCATCGCGATCGGGCCGCACGACGCATTGCTGCGCGACAGTCCGTTGTACGCGCGCCTCGCGTCGTTGCAGTTCGTGGACTGATGCCTGCGACCGGGCAGAAAACCGTGTTTTCCCGACGGGGTGCCGAAGCATGCGATTGCGCCAACACGAACGTTAGCGCTAACATCCGCGGAGCGGGCAAGCGAAAGATCTGTCTGACTGCGCGCATGTTCCCTGACGGCTGCAAGGTTCGCGACTGCGCGCAGGTCAACACGACGTTTCGGCAGTGGCGCTACTGGAAGGAATTTCATTTGGACGGTCGTGTGATGGCCGCGTTGGGCGGCGTGGCCTGCAAGGCGGCGTGGCATTGCGTGCAATTTGTTCGACGGAACGGCGCATGATCCGCATCCTCGGCCACCGCGGTGGCCGCAACCTCTGGCCCGAAAATAGCCTGCAGGGATTTCGCAATGCAATCGGGCTCGGCGTCGATGCCGTCGAATTCGACGTCCATCTTTCGGCCGATGACGAAATCGTGGTGATCCACGATCCGACGCTCGAGCGAACCACGCATGGAGAGGGACTGGTCGCCCAACGCACCGCCGCAGAACTCGGTTGCACGCGATTGCGTGGCAGCGAGGAGGGCGTACCTACGTTCAAGGCGACGCTCGATATATTTGAAGGCGGCTCGACCGGCCTGTTCGTCGAAATCAAGACCGATACGCTCGGCCGCGCCTATCGCGGACTGGAAAAGCGCGTCCTCGCGGCGGTGGCGAAGCGCAACATGACGGCGCGCACGACGCTTGTGAGTTTCGTTCCCGAGACGCTCGAGGCGGCGCGCATCATCGAGCCATCGATAGGCTTGTTGGCACCCTTGTTCCGGGCGACGTCGCAGATGCTGGGCGGTGTCCCCGCGATGCTGGAGCGGCTGGAGCGCATCCCCGGATGCCTGATTTCGGTCCAACGCGACATGCTATGGACGTCGCGCGAATATTTCAGCGAACGCCTCCCTGCCGATCGATTCTGTGTAGGCGTGACCAACGATGCCACCGAGCTCGATTACTGGATGACCCAGCCAGTGTTCCAGGTCGGCAGCGACCGGCCCGATCTTGCGCTCGCGGCGCGGCAGCGGCATAGCCGATGAGTTTCGAGGTCGCGTCGACGGGAACGGGTTGACGGCGGCGTTGCCATCGATGCGGCCGGCGATAGTGTGGCACCGTGACCGCACGGCGGCTGGTGGCTGTGTCGGTCTGGCGCGCGTCGATCGCGCGCCCGCGCGATGACTCGATGGAATTGGATCCTGCTGGCGCCAAGCGCCATCGTGGTGCTGGCGGCACTGTTGTGATTCGATCGTCGGCGACTGGTGGCGCGACCGGTTCGATCCGACGCTGCAGTGACCGCCGCTGGCGCGCCATGCGCGCAGTTTCGCCCAGACGACTCTGCATGCGAGCGCGGTCGTGCAGTGCGCACTTGAATCGCCGATGATCGGCCGCATCGTAGTCGGGATCGCCGCAGCGGGTCGTTCGTGAGCGAGTATTTGCCCCCGCGAATTCTGCAACGGCGTCCGCAGTCGACCCGCCTTGGCCCACGATCCCAATTACCGTTAATATATACGGTTATCCGCTACTTTCGACGTCTATGATCCTCACGTTTCCTGACAGCCCCTACGAGCTTCACCAGCCCTTCGAGCCCGCGGGCGACCAGCCGCAAGCGATCGCCAAGCTCATCGGGGGAATGAGTGATGGCCTGTCGTTCCAGACGCTGCTCGGCGTCACGGGCTCGGGCAAGACGTTCACGATGGCCAACGTCATCGCGCGCACCGGACGCCCGGCACTGGTGCTGGCGCCGAACAAGACGCTTGCGGCGCAGCTCTATTCCGAGTTCCGTGACTACTTCCCGCACAACGCGGTCGAGTATTTCGTCAGCTACTACGATTACTACCAGCCCGAAGCCTACGTGCCTTCGCGCGATCTCTACATCGAGAAGGACAGCTCGATCAACGAGCACATCGAGCAAATGCGCCTGTCGGCCACCAAGGCCATCCTTGAACGTCCCGATTGCATCATCGTGGGCACGGTATCGGCGATCTACGGCATCGGCGACCCGTCCGAATACCACAGCATGATCCTGCACCTGCACGAAGGTGACAAGTTGTCGCAGCGCGATGCGATCAGACGCTTGACCGAGCTGCAATACCAGCGCAACGACGTCGATTTCAAGCGCGGCACGTTTCGCGTGCGCGGCGACGTGCTTGATGTCTTTCCGGCCGAACACGCCGAGAACGCCGTCCGCGTGTCGTTGTTCGATGACGAGGTCGAGGGGCTGCAACTGTTCGATCCGCTGACCGGACATGTGAAACAGCGGATTGCACGCTTCACCGTGTTCCCGTCGTCGCACTACGTGACCGGACGCCAGAAGACGCTGAACGCCGTCGAGGCGATCAAGCTGGAACTCGCACAGCAGAAGGATTCGTTCGTGGCCCAGATGAAGCTGATCGAAGCGCAACGCATCGAGCAGCGCACGCGCTTCGACCTGGAGATGATGGTCGAGATCGGCTTCTGCAAGGGGATCGAAAACTACTCGCGGCACCTGTCAGGACGTCAGCCGGGCGAGCCGCCGCCGACGCTGATCGACTATATGCCGCGCAATTCGCTGATGTTCATCGACGAATCGCACGTGACGATTCCGCAGGTCGGCGGCATGTACAAGGGCGACCGGGCGCGCAAGGAAAACCTGGTCAACTACGGCTTCCGCCTGCCGTCGGCACTCGATAACCGGCCGCTGCGCTTCGACGAGTTCGAAAAGATGCTGCCGCAAACGGTGTTCGTATCGGCAACGCCGGCGGAGTACGAACGCACGCATGCGGGACAGGTGGTGGAACAGCTGGTGCGCCCGACGGGCCTCGTCGATCCGATGCTGGAAGTGCGCCCAGCACAGACGCAGGTCGACGACCTGTTGTCCGAGATCCGACTGCGCGTCGACAAGAGGGAACGCGTGCTGGTGACGACGCTTACCAAACGTATGGCGGAGGATTTGACTGACTACCTCAGCGAGCACGGCGTCAAGGTGCGCTACCTGCACTCCGACATCGACACCGTCGAGCGCGTCGAGATCATCCGCGACCTTCGGCTGGGCGAGTTCGACGTGCTGGTTGGCATCAACCTGCTGCGCGAGGGGCTGGATATTCCCGAAGTGTCGCTGGTGGCGATCCTCGACGCCGACAAGGAGGGATTCCTGCGCGCCGAACGCTCGCTGATCCAGACGATCGGCCGCGCGGCGCGGCACATCAACGGCATGGCCATCCTGTATGCCGACAAGATGACCGACTCGATGAAGGCGGCCATCGGCGAGACCGAGCGTCGGCGCGCGAAGCAGATCCTGCACAACACGAAGGAAGGCATCACGCCGATCGGCGTCGTCAAGCGCATCAAGGACATCA